>JAFUZZ010000047.1 GCA_017476325.1 bacterium
CCCCCTAGTTGGGTTAATAAGTTGTTCATAAAATTATCCTCCAATTTGTTGATTACTTTATTATTATACAACATGTCTCAAAAAACTTCAACCCCATGTTTTTAAAATATTTTATATATAACAAAAAGTCTGTTGGATAATGAAAACGTCCAACAAACTTTTTATGTAAACAATATATTAAATGTGTTTTTCGATGTTAGAAATGATAGAAGATTTTGACATCAAACCTACTAATCTTTCAACTGCCTCTCCGTTTTTAAAAAATAATAGACTTGGAAGTCCGCTGATTGAATATTCGGTTGCAACTTTCAAATTCTCATCAGTGTTGATTTTAACAAACTTGATTTTGTCTCCCATTTCGTTCTTAATTTCATCTAAAACAGGACTCAATTTTCTGCAAGGACCACACCAAGGAGCCCAAAAATCAACTACTACAGGTTCTGATGCTTGCAAAACTTCCTGCTCAAAATTGTTGTCTGTAACATCTATAACATTAGACATGATAATTTTCCTTCTCCTTCTGATACATTTTAATTCTTATCATATCCAAAAGAAATTTTCAACCCCCGCATGGGATTTGTTTAATTTTTTATTTATGTTAGAATAATATTACAGAAGTTATGAAAAGAAAAAAAATTATAGAAATTGTTTTAGATATAGAAACTACGGGGCTTGATTTTACCAGAGAAAAAATGGTCGAATTTGCTGCCGTAAGACTTGAAAACGGAAAAATAAAAGACGAGTTTCAAACCTTAATTAATCCGCAGCAGCACATAAGACATTCAAGCTACGAAATTCACCACATATCGGAAGATATGGTTAAAGATGCTCCGACTGAAGAAGAAATCATGCCAAAGATTATGGAATTTATTGGCGATTATCCTATTGTCGGTCACAATGTTATTTTTGATTATTCTTTTATAAACGAAGCATCAAAAAGGGTTTTTGGGCATGGAATTAACAACCAAAAAATTGATTCTCAACAAATGTTTAAAGAAATCGCACCTGATTTGGAATCGCATGGGCTAAGTGCTCTGACACAAAGATTTGGTGTCGAATTGGTTAACCATCACAGGGCAATGGCGGATACAATGGGTTTGGCACTCGCGTATCCGAAATTAAAAAAACTATACATGCAAAAATATGATTGGCAGTCAAAACAACTTGATAATATTGAATATTTGTTCGAAAGATATTTGAGAATTCAGCAAAGCGTTGTTACTCAGCAGGCAGAACTTCAAGATTTGAGAACGATTTTTAAACTTTACTTTGATCTTGGCGGTCAACCGATTACGTCAACAACGGGAGAAACCCTTGTTTATCAGGCAAAACAATCTTTCTGTTATGATTTTGAAAAAATTAAAGATATTTTAAACGAAATAGGAGCGTTAAGAAAAGCAGTTAAACTTAACAACGCATTTGTTGATAGGTTGGTTTCGGGTCAGGCACTTGATGAAGAAAAAAGAAACGTTATTAAAGATGCACGTCACGAAATTTCTGAAACTAAAAACATACAGGTAATTAAGGTAGGTAATAATAATGGTCAATAAATTTTGGGATTTTTTTAAAGAACCTCCGGCTGTTGAGCCTATTCAGGATGAAGAAAAAGTCAAAAAAATGTATTCTCACTTCAGATGGAGGATTTTTTATTCCAGTTTTATTGCCTATGTTGTGTATCACCTTTGCCGAAAAAACCTTGCGGTAGCTCTGCCGTCAATGGGGGCTGACTTAAATCTTTCAAACACAGAATTAGGACTGCTCGGAGCATCTTTATATTTGTTTTACGGCGTTGGGAAGTTTGTAAACGGCATGCTGGCAGACCGTTCAAATGTAAGAACGTTTTTGCCTACGGCATTGATTTTATCGGCGGTATGTAATTTATTATTTGTAGTAAGCACTCTGTTCATTACGCCCGGACATGTTACGTTTTTGGGACTTCCGTCAGGAACGGTTTTATTATGGATATTGGCTTTCTTTTGGGGTGCAAACGGATGGTTTCAATCAATGGGCTTTCCGCCTGTTGCAAAAAGCCTTTCGTATTGGTTCTCTAATTCCGAAAGAGGAACAAAATGGTCGCTTTGGTCAACATCACACCAAATCGGAGTGTTTGCCGCAGTTATGTTGTCAGGTTTTGTAATTGAAAAATTCGGATGGCAAGCTGCGTTTTATGTTCCGTCATTAATATGTATTGTTACAGGGCTTTGGTTGTACGACAGGTTAAGAGATAAGCCTCAATCGCTCGGCTTGCCTGATATTGAAAAATATAACAATGAACCGGAAAAACCAAATCAAACAAATGACGATGATGACAAAAGACCATATTTGCAAGTATTTAAAGAAAGCATACTTTGTAATCCGATAATGTGGATGCTGGCTATTTCATATATTTTTGTATATATTGTACGTTTCGGAACAGAAGACTGGCTTGTTAAATATTTAGTTGAGGCTAAGGCTAACAGTTTGACTCTGGCAAGTTCAAAATTAAGTTCGCTTGCATTGATTGGAGCCTTTGGCGCGATTGGAGCAGGGGTAATATCAGACAAGGTGTACAAAGGAAACAGAACGCCAATAAACATTGTATTTTTAATTTGTTTAGTATTCAGTTTAATTGCGTTTATGAATAATACAAATTCTTCACTGGATTTTGTTTACGCTGCAATGATCGGAATGTTCACCGCAGGACCGCAACTTTTAATAGGCGGAATTTGTGCCGTAGAAAGCAGTTCTAAAAAAGTGGCATCGGCATCAATCGGATTTACGGGTGTTTTTGGATATTTAGGCGCAGTTTTATCCTCAACGGGAACCGGTTTTATGGTAGATAAATTCGGTTGGAACGGTGCTATTGCGTTTTGGATATTTTCTGCGGTCGTTTGTATTGTTTTATGCGTTGCAATGTGGATAATCCAAGCAAGACGCGCAAAATAGATGAAATTTAAGTTTAAGGTAACAAAGAGGCTGACTAAAAGCCAGCCTCTTTGTAAATTTATAATATTAATTTGTTAAGCAGCCATTCTGCATTGCCTTACCAAATCTTCGATAATCTTAGCAGAGTTTCTTCCGCTTTCATCTTGAACAAGTTCAAGTTTTATTTTCTTAGCATTTCTGTCTGCGGCTGTATATTCTTTATTGTGCATTACTTCGTAGTTTTGCATCAAGATATCATACAAAGCTTTGTTATCGGTAACAGGTTTTCCGTTTGCTTTGACAGCGAATTTAGTATCTAAAGTAACATCCTTGCCTACTATCGCTCCGCCGGCAGCCCCGCCATGACCGCCACCGTTAAATAATGACGCTAAAAGTTCCGCATGAATTGTTCCCTCTTGTGAACGGAAAGAGAACCTTAGTGCATTATTTTGAGAACGTTTGCCTTCGGTATTCAATTCGCCGGCTTTTTCGGATTCACAAATAAATACGGCAATTTTATCATTGTCATAAGGTCCGACAACTTCTTTTTCTCCGCTTAGTTCTTTCATGTCACTCAACATTGTTTCTCCGCGGAATTGACCCATTACTTCGCTGTATTTGAAAGCGTTTTGAACGTCAAGGAAACTTGTTTCAGGTTCGTGTGTTCTTGCCATTTTTAACACTTCTTGCATTTGGTCATAAGTTGCATTAACAACGCCAAAACCTAAATCTTTATTTTCGTATTTGCCGTTTTCAGCGATTTCAACCATTCTTTCACGCGCAGATTGTTCGATTTCGCCGACTTTTTTATCGTTAATATCGTAAGTGATATTATCACGCATCCATTTTTTGTTTATTGTGTCATTAGACATTTTGAACAACCATTTTGAAAAGCCTTCAGGATAGAAGTTTGGACGTTGTTGAACAGGAACTCTGTTACCTTTTTTATCAATAACATCTTCAGGCAACAAGTTTGCTGTCCTTCCAAATCCGCCCGTATCTGTCCAAATACCTGTAACGAATGCGGCAACAGCGGCATCAAGTTTAGATTTATTTTGGACATTGCCGTTCATTGTCTTAATTGTGTTATCAGGGCTTAGAGGATTTTTTTCAGGCATTAATTTAGATGCCAAAATACCTGCTTGTTCACAAGCCGCAGGAACACGTTCCGCAACCCAAGCCAAACCACTGTTAACAATATCTGTCATGTGAACGCCTGTTCTTTCTGCCGCTTTGTCCCATTCTTCTTGTTTGAACGGATGGTGATCTATGTAAACAACTTTATTTGCATTTTCGATATGGTTTTTAAAACCGCCTGAAAATCTTGCAGGGGATGGAATATCCATCAATATAACCAAATCGTATTTTTTATCGTTATTCAACAACAATTCAGGATTTTTTGCTTTTTCTAAAGATAATTGTAAGCTTTTGATTGTTGAGTCTGATTCACCTTTTTCCTGTGCTGATTTTAATGCTGTTTCAAGCAAATTAACTTTTTCTTGAGAATATGGATGTTTGATATCGTAGTCAATACCCGGTAATTTGTGACGGAATAAGCCTGTTACATCATCATCTACCGCACATTCAACTTCTTTATCGCCATGAACAAGGTCAATAGCATTTTTCATACCCATTATACAACCCAAAGTGTCGCCGTCAGGTTTGCAATGACCTACAAGTAAAATCTTTTTATTTTTAGGGTCGTCAATTTCTTTTACAATAGCATCAACGGCTTTTTCCATTCTTTTTGCCGCAATGTCGCCATTTTCTACTTTTTCAAACGCTAAAATTTTTGTTAACAAATCTCTCGGACTTGTTGGTTCTTGATAGAAAAATGCTTTTTTAGACGCATCCGCATCGTTTAAAACTTCATCGAAAGCATCTTGTGCTTGTTGTGCAACTTTTTTGTCTTTACCGTTATAAAGTAAGTTTACTCGCAAACCAATAGTTGAGGCACCTTTTGTATTACCGGCAATTACGTTAGAAAGTTGGAATTGAAAATCTTTTGGACTTCTTTTTACAACAGGCATAATAATTTTTGATATTTCATCAGGAACTCTGCCGATTTTACCAAATCTTGACATCAAATCAATTCCGCGGCCAAGTTTAAAAGTAAGTTTTTCACCGTCTTTCCAAGCACTTTCAGCCAATTTGTTAATACTAAAAACGCCTTGTTTCATTAATTCAGGGTCCATATTGTGTTGAAGATGTCTAACACCTTGAACACGCATTTGGAGCGCAGGTTTGATAATTTCCGGTGTCGGACGCATAGCACCAAAAGAAATTACTTGAATTTCTTTTGCATTTTGCTTAAATACAGGCATTGGAGCAACATTGCCAGTTGACCTTGTAAAAACATCTTTGGATGTCATATTAACAGGGGAATAGTATCTGTTTTTTGTTTCACTCAATTTAGAATAAGCATTTGCCTTTGATACACTGTTAATCGCTGAAATTTGCATGCCATACACCCCTAACACTAAACTACTAAATTACTAAAACACTACACACATGCATTAAACATCAAACATGATTTTATTTGTTACATATTTAGCAGTTTTGTTACAATTCTTATTAGTGTAAAACGTACACTGTATAAGAGTTTTAACAAAAAATGGATACCTAATTTAAAGAAAGAGTACCCATTTTTGATTGTCTTATTACAGTTTATATCCCTGTAATATTAATAATCCATGTTATAGCCGTTTTGGACAAGATATGCCCCACATGTAGAACCATAAGTCAGACAATAATCTTTAAGTTCTTCAAGAGTTTTATTAGTTTCAATATCGGTATCTATAAAAGGATATGCTTTTTGAGTTGCAGGATTGAATTCAAACCACCAAATATCACGACCGTATGTGTTTGGACCTTTCTTAGGACCGTTAGTATCTACTACAATATGAACATATTTTCCTCTGCCAATATTTGTACATAGGTTCATAGCAGACCCATCACTTAATAAAATTTTATATTGACCCAAGTTATCATTATGCGCTCCGGGTTCTAGAGATTTATCTATTCTTAACGCTTCTTGCGGCATACAGCCTTGTCCTTTTTCAAGTCCGCAATCTTTAATTATTTTAAAATAAGGTAAGAAATATTTTTCTAAATATGGTACATCCAAATTGTCTTTCATTGTATCCCAATTTTTAGAAAAACCGTTATTAGCAACTGATAACTCAATGGCATTGTTAATTACTCCCCAGGCTTTTTGAAATCCTGAAACATACTGTTTGTTTTGATAACTTTGCATTAGTGTAGGAATGGTGAGTGCTGCAACAACACCGATTATACCGAGGGTGATTAGGACTTCCGCCAACGTAAAGCCCCTGAGGGGGAGCAAAAGAGACCGCCTATTTCGCAAAGTTTTGACGTAAGATATTAACACTAAAGCATGATGTTTACAATCAAAAATTTGCCGGCGGTGCAGCGGATTTGCGTACGGACGGAACGTAGTGAGTCCGGATTGCGAAACAGCGAAAGCAACATAGTCTGTAAAGACTGTTTGCTTGAGCCTGTGGAGCGTAGAGCAAATCCAAGACAGG
>JAFUZZ010000048.1 GCA_017476325.1 bacterium
CATGTTTCAAAAATTTTCAACCCTTGAGTACTTTACTTTTTATCATGTTTTAATTAGAATAAAGGTAAAAGATAGTAAGAGGAGCAAAAAATAAATGTTTGAACGTTTTACGGAAAAAGCAATAAAAGTAATAATGTTGGCTCAAGAAGAAGCACGACGATTGGGACATAATTTTGTCGGAACGGAACAGGTTCTTCTCGGTCTTATCGGGGAAGGAACGGGTATCGCCGCTAAAACCCTTAAATCAATGGGGGTTAACCTAAAAGATGCAAGAGTCGAAGTGGAAAAAATAATCGGTCGCGGTTCAGGTTTTGTGGCTGTTGAAATTCCGTTTACACCAAGAGCTAAAAGGGTTTTGGAATTATCATGGGATGAGGCAAGACAACTCGGTCACAACTATATCGGGACAGAACACATACTTCTCGGCTTAATCAGAGAGGGAGAGGGCGTTGCCGCAAGAGTGCTTGAAAATTTAGGCGTTGATCTTAATAAAATTCGAGCAAATGTTATTAAAATGCTTGGAGATTCAAAACCTCAAGCCGTTTCTTCCGGAGTATCATCGTCATCCTCTTCCACAAAGGCGAAAACTCCAAGCCTTGATGAATTTGGAACAGATTTGACTCTCGCCGCTCAGGAACAAAGACTTGATCCCGTAGTAGGTCGTGAAAAAGAAATCGAAAGAGTTATTCAAATTTTGGCAAGACGTACCAAAAACAATCCTGTGTTATTGGGTGAACCGGGCGTTGGTAAAACCGCAGTAGCAGAGGGGTTGGCAATCAGAATTGTTAACAACGAGGTTCCTGATATTCTGGAAGATAAAAAAATTATTCAACTTGATATGGGACTTTTGGTTGCAGGTACTAAATACCGCGGAGAGTTTGAAGAACGCCTTAAAAAGATTATGGACGAAATCAGACAAGCGGGAAACGTTATTCTTGTAATTGATGAAATGCACACCCTAATCGGCGCAGGTGCCGCAGAGGGCGCTATTGACGCGGCAAACATCTTGAAACCTGCTCTGTCTCGCGGAGAAATTCAGGTCATCGGTGCTACAACACTTGATGAATACAGAAAATACGTTGAAAAAGACCCTGCTCTTGAAAGACGTTTTCAATCAGTTATTATCGACGAACCGTCTATTGACGAAACTATCCAAATTATCAAAGGGCTACGTCCAAAATACGAAGAACACCATAAATTGATAATTTCCGACGACGCAATCGTCGCATCAACCAAATTGTCAAGCAAATATATTACGGATAGATTTTTGCCCGATAAAGCAATCGACGTTCTTGACGAAGCAAGTTCAAAAGTGAGACTTAAAGCAAGTCACATGTCACCTGAAAGTAAAGAACTTGACAAAGAACTTCGTGCTTTGATTAAAGATAAAGAAGATGCTATCAGAAATCAAGAATTTGAAAGAGCATCACAATTAAGAGATGATGAAGCGGATCTTAAAGAAAGAATAAGAGAAGTTTCCGATAAAGTCAAAGAAGAACAAGAGGCAAACAAGCCTGTTGTAACCGAAGAACATGTTGCGGAAGTTATTTCAACAATGACCGGAGTTCCTGTTACAAAACTAACGGAATCTGAGGGCGAAAAACTTCTTAAACTTGAAGACATTTTGCACGCAAGAGTAATTGGTCAACACGATGCGGTTGTTGCACTTTCAAAATCAATAAGACGTGCAAGAGTTGGTTTAAAATCTCCAAACAGACCTATCGGTAGTTTTATCTTCTGCGGTCCTACAGGGGTTGGTAAAACAGAACTTGCAAAAGCCCTTGCTGAGGCAATGTTTGGTGCCGAAGACAACATGATAAGAGTTGATATGTCCGAATTTATGGAAAAACATTCAACATCAAAACTTATCGGTTCTCCTCCGGGATATGTCGGTTATGACGACGGCGGAAGCCTTGCCGAATCAGTAAGAAAAAAACCTTATTCGGTTATACTTTTCGATGAAATTGAAAAAGCACACCCTGATGTATTTAACATTATGTTGCAAATCCTTGATGACGGTCGTTTGACTGACTCTAAGGGCAGACACATAAACTTTAAAAATACTGTCATAATCATGACATCAAACGTTGGTGCAAGCATGATTCAAAACACTTCAAAACTTGGCTTTACAACAGCAAGTGATGAAAAGAAAGACAGATATGAAAAATTGAAAGATACTGTTAACGAAGAACTTAAACGTGCGTTCAGACCTGAATTCTTAAACAGAATTGATGACATAATTGTATTTGCACACCTTTCTAAAGAAGAAATCAGACAAATCGTTGATTTAATGCTTAAAGATTTGTTTAAACGTCTTGAAGAAAGAGGGCTTAAAACCTTTGTAACGGACGAAGTTAAAGATTTTCTTGCAAAAGACGGTTACTCCGAAAACTATGGTGCAAGACCTTTGAGACGTTTAATTCAAAGAAAAATCGAAGATATTTTGGCGGAAGAAATTTTGACAAACAAATATCACGAGGGTGATACCATTGTTTTAAAAATGGACAATGAAAAAGAAAAAATCGTATTTGAAAGACAAGAAGGCAGCGTAGAAACATCTTCCGATGACTCCTCAAAAACTGCCGAAATAAGTGAATAGCAACAATGAAAAAAAAATTAATAATTATACTTTTAGTTATATTAGGCTTAATTGCTGCAAGATATGCTATATCGTTTTTAATGCAGCTAAATGCGGCAAAAGCAATGAAAGCAACCGCCCTGCCTCCTGTTACGGTTGGAGAAATTAAAAGCGATTCCGTTCAGGTAAGTATACCGTCTCCCGCTCGTATTGTTTCCCAATACAGAGTTGATGTTGTTGCAAGAATTAACGGCTACTTAACAAAAAGTTATTTTAAAGAAGGTGATTTTGCTAAAAAAGGACAAGTGCTTTTTGAAATCGAACCTCAACAATGGCTTTATGAAATGGAACAGGCAAAAGCGAATGTTGATGCTACGCGCGCAAAATTAATTTATGCCGAAAAACAATTAAAAAGAACAGAATCTCTTTTACAAAAAGACTACGTTTCAAAAGCAAGTTATGACGAAATGCTTTCAAACAGGGATAATTTAAAAAGTCAACTGGCTCTTTACCAGGCAAAATACAAAGACGCACAAAGAAACTATAGTTATACTCACATTAAAGCACCCGTATCCGGTCGTGTTGGGATGATTGAAACAACTGTCGGAAACTATGTTTCAGGCAGTAAATTAACAACAATATATTCAGATAATCCGATTTACGTTACATTTCCGCTGTCGGCAAAAACCTTTTCATATATTACAAAAGTTGATAAAGGTGTAATGGATGCCCCAAGAAAAGTTGAATTATTTTTATCAAACGGAGATAAATACGAATATGACGGAGTGCAAGAATATTACGGTAACTCTATAGACGAGGCATCAGGTTCGCTAATGGTGAGAGCAACCTTTAAAAACCCGGATGGAAAGTTGATAAACGGGGATTACGGTTCAATTTTAATATATACAATTAATAAAATTGACGCTCCTGTTGTTCCGCAAACAGCAGTTATGGAAAATCCGCAAGGAAAGTACGTTTATAAAATGGGGGAAGATAATATTCCGAAAATAGCATACATTCAAGTTCAGGGACAAGATGGTAAAAATTATATTATTGAAAGCGGATTAGAAGTTGGGGATAAAATTATAACAGGCGGAATACAAAAAGTCATTCCGAATAAGCCTGTAAGAATTGTAAACGAAGAAGAATTGGCGCAATTACAAGCCGAAGATAAAGAACAAACAGAAAAAAAAGAAAGATAAACAGAAAGTATAGAAAGTATGGCTCAGAATTTATTTATAAGACGACCAAAGTTTGCTATCGTAATTTCATTGGTTATCGTCTTAGCGGGTTTAATATGTTTGACAGGTTTACCCTTAGAGGAATACCCGTCAATATCTCCGCCACAGGTTGTAGTTAGTGCATCGTATCCGGGCGCAAGTGCGGATGTAATTGAAACAACAATAGCCGCACCGTTAGAGGCAAAACTCAACGGTGTTGAAAACATGCTTTATATGACATCTTCAAGCCAAAACGGGTCATATTCTCTAACGATATATTTTGAAGTCGGAACCGACCCTGATATGGCGGTTATACACGTTCAAAACAGATTACAACTGGCAACACCAAGGCTGCCGGAAATGGTTCGGCGTTACGGAGTAACAGTCCGAAAATCAACCGGAGGTCCGGGGGTCTTATTGATAAGTATGTCCGCAAAAGATAACATGTATGCTCCTTTATACATTTCAAATTACGCGTCAATTTACGTAAAAGACGAATTGGAACGTGTAAAAGGGGTTTCAAGCGCGACGGTATTTGGTTCAACGGATTATGCCATAAGAGTTTGGCTTGATTCAAGAAAAATGTCATCTTTTGATATTTCCGTTAGCGATGTAAACAATGCGATAAGCACTCAAAATACTCAAGTTCCGGCAGGTGACATCGGGATTGAACCTCTGCAAGATAAACAAATGATAAAACTGACACTTAGAACACAAGGTCGTATGACTGAGGTTGAACAGTTCCAAAATATTGTTATTAAGTCAAAACCTAATGGTTCTGTCGTAAGGTTAAAAGATATTGCAAGGGTTGAATTGGGTTCCGAAAGCTATTCTTTCAAATCGACAATTAACAACGAGAGAGTTTCCGTAATTTCCGTTAAACAATTATCCGAAGCAAACGCTATTGATGTTGCTAAAAAACTGACAAAAAAAATGGAAGAACTTTCTAAAAAATTTCCACCGGGAATGGAATATCAGATTATTCGTGATGAAACCACATTCGTACTTGCATCAATTCACGAAGTTGTTGAATCAATTTTTATCGCAATATTGTTAGTAACAATGATTTGCTACTTATTCCTCGGAAGTATGCGTGCGTCATTGGTTCCTTTCTTTGCAATTCCTGTGTCATTGATAGGTACATTTATATTTATATCAGCATTTGGGTTTTCAATAAATTTATTAATGCTGTTTGGTATGGTACTTGCCGTCGGACTTGTTGTAGATGATGCCATTGTTGTATTGGAAAACGTTCAAAGACACATTCAAAACGGGGTCAAACCTGTTGAGGCAACAGATATTTCAATGCGAGAAGTAACAAGCCCGGTTATTGCAACATCACTTGTTTTGATGGCGGTGTTTGTTCCGGTATGTTTTATGCCGGGTGCAACAGGAAAAATGTATCAGCAATTCGCACTTTGTCTTGCCGTATCAATAGGGTTATCCTCTATTGTTGCATTAACTCTTTCTCCTGCTCTATGCTCCTTAATCTTAAAATCAAAAGAAGAGTATAAAGAACTTGAATGGCTTGTTAAGTTTGATAATTGGTTTAACAATATGCGGGAAAAATATCTTGTCGGGGCAAGATACTTCATTGAACATTCAAAAACAGTCGGAATAATCTTCTTTACCTTAATTGCACTTGCACTCTTACTGTTTAAAATAACGCCAACAAGCTTTTTGCCGGAAGAAGATAAGGGTGCACTATTTATGCAAATTCAGTTACCTGACGGTTCATCGGCATCAAGAACTGATTTAATAGCAGAAGAAGTTAACAATAAAATTAAAGATATCAAAGGGATAAAACAAACGAACATTCTTGTAGGTTTTGCGGGTGAAAACACAGCCTTTATTGTTATAATGCTGGAAGATTGGAGCGAGCGTAAAAGGAGTGCGGAATCTGCAAGAGGAATTACCGCCGAAATCAGAAAACGGCTCGCAAATTATAACGATGCAATCATTGCCGTATTTTCACCACCATCAATTCCGGGACTTGGTATGTTTGGCGGATTTGAATTCCAACTTCTTGACAGAGGAAACAGAACCCCGCAAGAAATGTATGAAATTTCAAAAACGCTTGTGGCAGCAGCGCAGCAAGACAGTAAATTAACAGGGGTTTACACTCAATATACGTCCGATTTGCCTCAATTATTGGTCAATATTGACTATGCAAGGGCAATGATTCAAAACGTTGATATTAACGAAATCTATGCAACACTTGCTGCGATATTCGGTACAACTTACGTTAACGACTTTAACAAATACGGTCGTGTCTTTAGGGTTTTGATATCAGGAGATGAGGACTACAGAGGAAAACAAAGCGACATGGATAACGTTGTTGTTAAAAACAAAAGCGGATATTCAACACCTTTGCATAACCTTGTTGAATATAAGAGCATAACAGGACCTTATACCATTACAAGATATAACATGTATCAAGCCGTAACAATTAACGGAAGTGCCGCAAAGGGTGTAAGTTCAGGTGTTGCAATGAATGAAATGGAACGCCTGACAAAAGAAGTTCTGCCTGATGACGTTGGTTTTGAATGGTCCGGCATTTCTTTACAGGAAAAAAATTCAAGCGGACAAGTCGGCTTAGTTCTTGGTTTGGCACTTTTATTTGTTTATTTGTTCCTTGTTGCGCTGTACGAAAGTTGGACGCTGCCTGTTGCGGTAATGCTTATTTCGCCTATTGCTATTGTCGGAGCGTTATTTTTCCAATATATTGCCGGATTTTCACTTGATATATATTCTCAAATCGGACTTGTAATGCTGGTCGGAATGAGTACAAAACAAGCGATTTTGATTATTGAATTTGCAAAAGAAGCAAAAGAAAAACAGGGACTTTCAATAGAAGAAGCGGCAATGAGTGCGGCAAAATTAAGATTTAGGGCGGTAATGATGACATCAATTGCATTTATCTTAGGGGTATTGCCGTTGGTTTTTGCAAGCGGAGCCGGGGCGGCAAGCAGACACTCTGTCGGTATGACGGTTTGCGGAGGTATGATAACAGTTGCTGTCGCAGGGGTTTTGCTTGTACCTGCCATCTATGTAATCATTGAAAAAATGAATATATATCTCGATGATAAATTCGCAAAATTTAAATCTAAAAGAAAAAACTGAAGATAGGGTTATAAGTTCTTTTTAACTCTTTCTTCAAACGTATTTATCGCAAAATTAAGGTATATTAAACTAACGAAAAGTATTGCAAAAATATTATGTCTTATTTTTACGCCATAATTGTTCAGCGAATATTTTTCGATGCTTTTTAAAACCATCAATGTAATAGCAATTAAAGCTCCTTTAATTAAGGATTGACAAAATTTTATAGTTTCGCTAACTTCTCCGCCGGAAAAAGCTGTTATCAAGATAAACATATCCGCAATGAATGACGAACCGACAATAGACCAATATAGCGATTTTTGGTCTTTATCAAGATTAATTATATCATTTGCATTTTTTAAAAACCAAAAATACTTATAGTAACCCAACGTCACTATAATTTTAAGTAAAAATTTCAATGTTGATTGTCTGTTTTTGATTGGTAAAATTATTTCTTTCTGATTATCCATAAAACAAAAATCCTATATTATACTAACTAAACCCGTATCATGATGGAAATGACATTTTGCGATGTATAACTCATCTTTTTCTACCGCAGAACTAACGATTTTTGAATTTTCAAGCAAATATTTTTCGACCCACTCGGTATGTTTTTTAGCAAATTTATTGTTACACGCAATATATTCACTACCGTCCAAAACGGGATAAACGCATTTTAAAATTGATTGAAAATCCTCCGTAATTTCGGGATAATGGTCGTTTGCGTACTTCATGACTCCGCAATCATCATGCCCCAATAAAATCAATAGGGGAACATGAAGTTTTTTGACCGCATATTCAATACTCTCAACGACATTTGGGCCTGCAGTAATTCCCGCAACGCGAACAACAAAAAGTTCGCCGATACCGCAGTCAAAAATAATTTCAGGCACAACACGCGAATCCGAACAACTCAAAACACAAGCATAAGGTTCTTGATGAAACGCATATTTGCGCAATGTTTCAAGACACATGTTTTTTGCTGTCGGCGTACCGTTAACAAAGTTTTTGTTACCATCAAGTAATTTATTAAGTTCTTTATACGAAATTTGGTTCATAACTATACAAGTTGCTCTTTCTTAGTCTTATATGCAATCAAAGATTTAGCCAACTGATCAGGACAACTTGTACCTTTGTTCCCGCAAGGAATACCTTGTAGAAGATCAATAACTTCATTAATATTTTTTCCGCGAACCAAAGAGCGTATTCCCAAAAGATTTCCCGCACATCCGCCTCTAAAATTAACATCCTTTATCGTATCATTTTCCAATTCTAATTGGATTAATTTGCAACAAGTGCCTGTTGTTTCGTAGTTAATAATTTCTGACATATCTTCAACTCCTTTTGAAAATATTTTAACATAAAAATAATTTCACAGAGAGTGTTCACACTATTTGTCATTGCAAACGAAGTGAAGCAATCCCGAACAAAATTTGTCAGGGATTACTTCGTCACTTTGTTCCTCGTAATGACGAGATTTTTAATATTTAGTGTAAACACTCCTAATTACACTTTGTTTTGCCGCTCCAAGAGAGGTCATGGCAATGGAGATAATCCATATTCTCGTTGTACAGAACCCATGCCGTACAACCGCCCCCATCGGCATTTTCTGCCACACAATTCGTTTCAAAAGGTGTATTTGTATCATCTATTGCTCCGTATGGTACTATTCCGTTTTTTGTTAAATTAAATTCAAACACATTTTTTCCATATATATTATCACCTTTACCATTATTAATGTTTACAACAATAAATCCGCATCTTGTTGAATAGGTTGGAGTATTACCAATTTCGGCAGAACAAGAAGGGTCTTGAAACCTAAAAGCAACGCTTGTGCCGTCAGTTAAAGCAAGTTTTGCAAGATTATTGCGAGTATCATTATTCGGACGTAAAGAACCATCCAAACTGTAATACGGAGCAGAATTCAAACACCCCGATGCTGTTCCGCAATTTTTAGCAACATTTAGATACTGAGCAAAAATATTTCCGATTTCATCATCTTCATTTGTTTGCAACCATTTTGTAGGTTCTCCCTTTTCGGCAGAGATTAAGGAATAGGCATTAGTAAGCGTAGAATATGCTTTTTTTAGTTTAGAAACGGTTTCACGTTCATCAATTTTTTGCATCAAAGTCGGGATTGTGAGAGCAGCAACAACGCCAATGATACCAAGGGTAATAAGTACTTCGGCGAGTGTAAAGCCCCTGAGGGGCACCAAAAGAGACCGCCTATTTCGCAAATTTTTGACGTAAGATATTAACACTAAAGCATGATGTTTCCAATCAAAAATTTGCCGGCGGTGCAGGAGCGCACCAATACAAAGGGTATCTTTCGC
>JAFUZZ010000049.1 GCA_017476325.1 bacterium
AGCAGATTGAGTAGCCAAAGTTGTTCTTTGTTGGTTAATTTGTTGACCTTGGTATTCTATGTCATTTTTTCTTGCTTGCAACATGCAATATCTTACTTGTGATGCTGACATTCCCATTTGACTTACCCCCTGCAGCGCTTTTCGCTACATCATTTCTTTGACCTGTTTCGGTCGCCCTTATTCCTTACATGTTCTTTATCGGTTGTCTTTCCGCATGTCTTTAATGTTTTCACAGGTTTTATTTTACTTTTGTTACATTTCGTTACATAATGCTAACTCTTTTATAATATAGTAAAATCAAACTTTTTTTCAATACATTATTTGAAGTATAAATTTACTATAGTTTTTGTTCCTGATAGAATATGTTTGAGAAAAGTCATGCAAAAAGAATTTTTATTTTCAAAAATACACAGAGCAACTGTCACTGATGCAAACCTTGAATACGTCGGCTCTATTACCATTGATGAATATTTGCTTGAAAGGGCAAATCTTAAAGAATGGCAAAAAGTTGAAATTTTGGACGTAAATAATGGCGAGCGGTTTCAAACATATATTATGAAAGGCGAAGCGCATAGCGGGGTAATTTGTTTAAACGGTGCAGCAGCAAGAAAAGTCCAAAAAGGCGATAAAGTAATTATTGTTGCTTATGCAATGCTTGATGAAAATGAAGAAAAAGTTCACAAGCCAAATATTATTATTGTTAACGATAAAAACGAAATTATTTAAGGTCAAAAATAATGCAGTACGTTCCTTTACATGTTCACACAGAATATTCACTTCTTGATGGTGCAATCAGGATTAAGGACTATTGCAAATTCGCAAAAGAAAATGACATGCCCGCAATAGCAATTACCGACCATGGTGTAATGTATGGAGACATGGAACTGTATACAACCGCAAAAGAAGAGGGTGTTCACCCAATTTTAGGCTGCGAATTTTATGTCCATAACGGTGATATTTCGGAAAGAAATAAACTGAATAATCCATGCTATCACTTGATTTTACTTGCAAAGAATAAAACGGGATACCAAAATATTATTAAATTGACATCCGTAGCATGGTGTCAGGGCATGTATTATCACCCTCGTATTAATTGGGAACTAATTAAAAAACATCATGAGGGTTTAATCTGTCTTTCGGCATGTCTTGGGGGCGAGCTTCTTCAAACTTTAATGAAAAACGGTTACGACGAGGCTAAAAAAATTGCCAAACAATACAAAGACCTTTTTGGAGAAGATTATTACATCGAACTTCAAGATCATGGGTTAGATGACCAAAAAAGAACAAATCCCGACTTGTTAAGGATTGCAAAAGAACTTGAAATTGAAACGGTAATTACTAACGACTCTCATTATTTACGTAAAGAAGATGCCGACATGCACGATACGCTTTTGTGCATGCAAACAAACTCGGATAAAGATGATCCTAATCGTTTTCACTTTGAAAACAATGAGTTTTTTGTAAAAACCGCATCCGAACTTCGTGACATCTTTAATTGGATGGATAGTGAAACCTTTAACAAGTGTATTGAAAATACCGTCAAAATTGCGAACAAATGTCATTTAACACTGGAACTTGGAAAATCTCCGCTTCCTGCGTTTGAAGTTCCGAAAGGATATACTGAAGAAAGTTATTTGAGCGAAATAGTATTCCAAGGCTTAAAAAAACGCTATGGAGAAATATCGGAAGATTTAAAAAAACGTACGGATTATGAACTTGAAGTAATCAACCAAATGGGTTTTGCGGCGTATTTCTTAATTACATGGGATTTTATTCACTACGCAAAAACTCATGGAATACCTGTGGGACCGGGACGTGGTTCTGCTGCGGGCTCGGTTGTTGCTTATGCACTTGAAATTACCGACCTTGACCCGATACAGCACAAACTTTTGTTTGAAAGGTTTTTGAACCCTGAACGTTTCACCATGCCCGATATAGATATTGACTTTTGTATCGAACGCCGCGGAGAAGTTATTGACTATGTTACCCGAAAATACGGCGAAGATAAAGTCTGCCAAATTATTACGTTTGGCACGTACGCAGCAAAAGCCGCATTTAAAGGTGTTGCAAGGATTTTAAAAATTCCGTTCTCTGACAGTAACACAATGTCATCATTAATTGATCCTTGTATAGAATTTGCGCAGGCAAAAGCGGAGGCAACGGGCGGAAAGGTTAAAACGCTTGGCGATGCTATGAAGTACGAGGGCAGCGAACTTCGCTCTCTCTATGATGAGGATAAAAAGTTTTATACTGATACGGGAAAAGAAATCGGGCTAAAACGCTGGATAGATCTTGCCGTTGCGATTGAAGGAATTAAAAACGGAACAGGTACGCACGCCGCGGGGGTAATCATTGCTCCAAAACCGCTTGATCAAATTTTACCTGTTCAACCGTCTAAAGAAGGTATTGTTCAAACAGGCTATCCGCCTCATGATGTTACAGAAGTTTTAAGCCTTTTAAAAATGGACTTTTTGGGGCTCCGAAACTTAACAACCATTTATAAAACGGTTGATTTGATTGAAAAAAGAACAGGCGAAAAACTTGCTATTAACGATATTCCGCTTGACGATAAACCTGTTTATCAAATGTTGATGAAAGGCGATACAGACGGTATTTTCCAACTTGAATCTTCAGGGATGAAAAACCTTGTTAAACGTTTAAAACCTGACGTATTTGAAGATTTAGGCGCTTTGGTTGCTCTATTCCGTCCGGGGCCGCTGGATTCAGGCATGGTTGACAAGTTTGTTGACAGAAAACATGGCAGAGTTGAAATTACATATCCTCACCCGCTTTTGGAACCGGTTTTAAAAGACACTTACGGAACTATTGTTTATCAAGAACAGATTATGCAAGTGTTCCAAATCCTTGCTGATTATACACTCGGTCAAGCCGACATGGTTCGCCGTATGATGGGTAAGAAAAAAGTCGAAGAAATGCAAAAGCAAAAAGGCAAATTTATTGAAAACTCCGCTAAACACGGAATGAGTGAAAAAGATGCCGTTGCGCTTTTTGAAGATATTGAAAAATTTGCATCGTACTGTTTTAACAGGTCGCACTCGGCGGCGTATGCTTTTGTAGCATACCAAACGGCATATTTAAAATGTCACTATCCGGTTGAATACATGGCTTGTCTTTTGTCCTCCGTTGCAAATGACCAAGAGAAAACACAAGCGTATATTGAAGAATCGCTTGCCAAAGGAATTAAAATTCTGTCACCGGATATTAACAAATCAAACAAAGAATTCACCCCCGACGGTGATAACATAAGATTTGGACTTGCCTCAGTTAAACAAGTCGGAGAAGTTGTTGTCGAAAGCATTTTGGAAGAGAGAAACAAAAACGGAGAATTTACTTCCATATACGATTTTTGCACTCGTGTTGACTCAAAATGCACAAACAAAAGAGTCTTGGAGGGACTAATCAAATCCGGAGCATTTTCAACTATTGAAAAAAGCCGTAAGCAGTTATTAGAAAACATTGAAAACCTCGTAAGCCAGGCAAACAAAGAGGCAAAACAAAAAGAACTCGGACAGGTTAGTCTTTTTGCGGGAACGAATGAGGCTCCGAAATTTGAACTTCAAGGCAGTGATGAAGAATTTTCAAGCAAAGAAATCCAACTTTTTGAAAAAGAATTTTTGGGATTTTACGTAACAAGCCATCCGCTTGCAAGTATCAGAAAGAATTTACCGTTCTTAACCACTCACAAAATCTCAGAAATTCACGAAATGCCAAACGACAAAGTGGCAACAATTTGCGGGCTTATAACCGCGGTTAAAACAATTCCGACCAAAAAAGATCCGTCAAAATTTATCAGATTTTTAACAGTTGAAGATTTAACGGGCAAAATCGAGGTTATATGTTTTTCTAAGCGGTTAGCGGAGTACGAAACAATTTTGCAAGTGGAAGAAAAAATTATCATTTCGGGTAAAGTTTCAAGACGCGATGAAAATTCACTTAGTTTGATTTTGGATAGCGCTAAAAGTATAGAAAATTCAAATATCTTTACAATAGAACTCTTGCAAGAAATTCCGTACGAGGAACTTGTTTATATGAAAGATATTTTATGCAAACATAACGGCTCAGACCCCCTGATTATAAAGGTTTCATCGGATGAAGAAGAACCGTCCCAAAGGGTTAAAACAGCATCCGACTTTTGGGTAAACAGTTCTAACGATTTGGTTAATGACCTAAAAAAATATTTTGGCGAGCGAATTGAAGTTAACATTAAGTCAATGAATTAAATTTTGTGATATAATAATTTTAGTATGGAAAAGAAACTGCTAATTATAATATCATCAATATCGTTGGTTGTATTTGTTTTAACGACATCAATTTTAATCGGCGTTACGACGTTACAATCTGATATGCACTATAAAAAAGCCTTGGAAAAATACAACAACTCTGAATTTGCCAAAGCATCCAAAGAATTTAAAAAAGTGGGCAGATTTTCCACGCTAAAACCTGCCGCAATATATAGAGAAGGGCTTTGTGCCGGCAAACTCGGAAACAAAAAAACAGAACTTAAAAAATATGAAAAATTAAAAAAATCATATTCAAAATCAAAACTTACTCCAAGATTGGTGTACATAGCAGGGAAAGAATATTATTCGGCAAAAAAATTTTCCAAAGCACTAAAGGATTTTAAGTTTGTTGCAAAAAAATATCCGAAAACAAAATACGCACTGGCATCAAATTATTACATAGCACTTATTTTGTCCGAGAAACAAAATCCAAGCCAAAAACAAGTGCGAGAAATTGTAACCCGTTCAAAAAAATATCTTCAAGACGCTCCTGACGGAATGTATACAGCAGAATGTATAAAAATTCTTGAAAAATATGAAATGTCAGACGAAGAAAAATTCCTTGCGGGAAGAGCATATCTGTTAAAAAAAGATTTTGACAAAGCTCTCGAATACTTCCAACAAGTTGAAGTAACCCATTCTTGGCCTTATTTGGTACAAATTTATTCCGAGAAAAAAGATACCGAAAGAGTCAGAAATTTTACAAGACTCGGTCTTGCATCAAATAATGACATTGTAACAAAAGAATATAATAACGCGGCATACAAGGCAATAGATCTTTATTTAAAAACGTTTAACGACAAGAAAGCTGCACTTTCATCATTGTTAAATCTCGGAAACCATAACAGCGCGTACGATTATTTAATGTTTAAAAATTGCCAAAATGCAACAGGTGACAGCAAAAACCTTTGTTATAATTCTTTGTATCAAATCTATCCGAACGGAAATTTCGCCGCAGATTCACTTGCAAACGTATTTTTCAACAATATACAAAGAAAGAATTATCAAGAGGCAATAAAACTCGGTAACCTTCATCTTCTAAATTATAAAGGAGCAAAATCCACCCCGAAAGTACTTTACTGGCTAGCCTTTGTTTGCACCAAAACAAACGATACAAAGAACGCAAGATTATACTATAATCAACTGATGAAAGAATATCCTGACGATTATTACACCTACCTCGCGTTTATAACCACTAACCGATTGAAATACGGAAATCAAGTCCGAACAATAAAGCCGGAACCCGTAATGTTTCCATATACAAATACAAAAGATAAATTGCTTAATTCACTGTTGTACGTTGAAGATTACGGAATTATAAATTCTTTTTACGATGACGACGATTTTATAAAAAGCTGGATTTTGTATCAAGAGGGAAATTTTACGGCATCTTCAAGAATTGCAAGAGATGCCATGGATAAATTGGAAGAAAAACCGACAAAAGAAGATTTAAGATGGAGACTTGTGTATCCCGTTCATTATATGGAAGAAATCAACAGAAATTCAAATTCGTCAACGGACAAAACACTTATTTTATCTATAATTCGGGAAGAAAGCTACTTCAATCCAAATGCAAGAAGTAACGTTGGAGCATTGGGACTTATGCAGCTTATGCCAAATACGGCAAAAGAAATCGCTCAAAAAACGGATACTCCGTTATTAAACCCGACGCTTTTATTTGATGAGGCAACAAATATAAAACTGGGAAAAATGTATTTTTCTTATTTAAAATCAAAGCTTTCAGGCAAACCTTCTTTGGCAGTTCTTGCCTACAACGGAGGGATTGGCTCTGTTCGCAAATGGCAGCAAAGCCTTGATTATGAAACATTTGACGAATTTATAGAAATGATTCCTTATGCGGAAACTCAAAACTACTATAAAAAAGTTTACAGAACATATTGGAATTATTTGAGAATTTATGGTGGATTGAATTTTTAGTTTGTGTTATGATAATATAACAAAAGAGAAAGAGGTGTGATTATATGAACGAATTACTTAACTTAGGTCAAAAAATGAAAGTTGTTCCTCAGGATTTCTTTTATTCTAACCGGGGAACTATAGATTTAATTTTAAAAGATATTTTTGTAATTAAGTTGGTTGCGCCTCCGACAGGTTTAAAAATCGGTCAAATAATGGAATTTTATTCTCAAACAAAACATGGTACATTGTTTTTCAATTCATCAATCGCAACAATAGACGGGGATAAAATTGTAGTATTAAAACCAAGTAAACACAGATTTTTACAACGTCGTGTTTTCACACGTATTCCGTTTTCTGAACCTATAGAACTTAAAAAAGGCAGAAAAACCATTGATGCAACATCAATCGACCTTGCGGCAGGCGGTATCAGAATGAAATCTAAAGAAAGCTTCGGTATTGATGATGTTTATAAAATCAAATTCCCTCTTGCAGGCGGTCAGGATATTTCATGTAAATTCATACCGGTTCTTGTACAACGTTCCGAAGACGGAATTTATACAGTTGCGGGTAAATTTGGAGAGCTTCCTTACACAGACAGAATGAGAATTATTCAATACTGTTTGAGAAAAGATATTGAGTACAAACGCAAGTAAAAATGACTGAAGCGGAAGAAAGTAAATTTAATATTTTGTTGGCAGATTCTGACGAGAAAGAGTCAGATGCGGTCTTTAATTTATTGCATGATAAATACAATGTTTTACGCTCGTCGTCTTTTTCTGATGCAGTGGAAATCTTAAAAAATCAAGAAATACATGTAATTATTTCAGGTCAAAATTTTAATGACGATTATGACGGCATAGAGTTTTTAAAAAAGACTCTCGAAGTTTCTCCAAAATCCTTAAAAGTTTTGATTACCGAATGTTCTGATTCTGCGTTGCTTATCAATGCAATTAACAATGCAAAAATATACAGATATATAAAAAAGCCGTTAAAGGTTTCCGAATTAACCCTTATAATGCAATCAATACATGAATATTTGTCACTAAAAGCTGAAAATGATAAATTAATTCTTGACTTAAAAAAACTTTTTACCGGGACTGTAAGTGCGATTACGGACGCACTTGACGGTAAAAATCCGTATATCTTCGGAAAAAGCAGACGAGTAGCGTTTTGTGCAATTAAACTCGCTCAAAATCTTGATTTATCGGAAGAAGAAATAGGAAAAATAGATTTGGCGGGACTTTTACACGATATTGGAATGATTGGCATCCCGGAGCGTGTACTCAATAAGCCGGGAAAGTTTTCCGATGAAGAAAAAATGATTTTAAAACAACACATTGAAAACGGTATCGGAATACTTAAAGATATCAAGCAATTTAAGGATGTTTTAGAGATTATAAAATATCACCACGAACAATTTGACGGCAGCGGATATCCTTGCGGGCTAAAAGGAAAAGAGATTCCTCTCGGAGCGAGAATTATCGCTATTGCCGATGCTTACGACGGACTGATTTCAGACAGAGTTTACAGAAAGGGATTTTCTCACGAGGAAGCAATCAAAAAACTTAAACAACGCTCAGGACTTGACCCTGAACTTGTTGAACAATTTATTTTAGTTATGAATAATTCGCTTGACGAATTTAAAAAATTTGAAGAAGAATTAAAACAATTATGATTAACACACTTAGAAAGAAAAACCGAAAAACACTGTTTACAACACCGTCACACAGCCAAACGTTTTCAATATTTTCGAAACTTAAACAGTTTTATAAATACGATATTTCCGAACTTGATTGTTATGATATAGAAAAATCATTGCGCAATGCCGAGGTTCAGGCGGCAAAGATTTACAAAACAAAATCAACACACTTTTTGACAAACGGTTCCACAAGCGGTATTATTGCGGCGGTTTTGACTTGTGTAAAACCTGATGATAAAGTTTTAATATGGAAGAGCGCACATCGCTGCCATAAAAATGCTGTCATATTGGCAGGAGCAATCCCTGTTTTCTATGAACTTGAAAAAGACGAAGAATGGGGCATTTACAAAGAGTTTACGGTTGATAAACTTCAAAATGATATCAAAGCGGTAATTGTGACCTCCCCGAGTTATTACGGCATAGTATCCGATATACGCGCTATAAAACAGGCATGTCCAAATGCATATATAATTGTTGATGAGGCACATGGTGCATTATATCCTTTTGGGATTATGGAATCTGCGATTTATCAAGGTGCGGATTTTGTAATTCAGTCTTTACATAAAACTGCGGGCGGACTTAACCCCACGGCACTTTTACACAACAACAGCAATCTTGACGCATCATTGGCACTTGATATGATTACGACAACAAGTCCTTCTTATCCGATTTTGGCATCAATACAACAGAACATAAGGTTTTTAAACAGTCAAAGAGGCAGAAAAAATATTAAACTATTGCTTAAAAATATTGATACCTTGAAAAAAAATATTAAAACCGTCGATTTTTTACAAACAAACGACCCTACAAAAGTTGTTATCAAAAAACATGGTATGACCGGTTATGAGCTTTCGGAATTTTTATATAAAAACGGGATTGAGGACGAAAAAACAAACGAGAAATCTACAATGCTTTTATGTGGTATCGGAACAGACATAAGAAAATTAAATCGACTGGAAAAAGTTTTGAAAAAACTTTAGGTAGTGATATCCAAACTTGTAGAAAATGATGTTTAGTCTAATATGTATTGAACCGGCAAATAGGGGCTTGAAGTTTTTAGAGACATGTTATATAATGATAATGTAATTAATAAATTGGAGGATAAACTTATGAACAACTTTTTAACCCGACCAGGGGGGGGGGGCGTTAGGTTCCAAAGTTAGTGAGGACGCGGATTTAGGTTCTCGAGGCAATGGGGACATAAGCCTTAAAAGTAGTCAGGGAGCGGATTTTGCTCTCGAGAATAAGGGGGCGTTAGGTTCCAATCTTAGTAAAGACGCGGATTTTGCTCTTGAAAATTTTAATGGGGCATCAAAAACCCGTCATTTAAA
>JAFUZZ010000050.1 GCA_017476325.1 bacterium
AGAAGCCGAAGCCGTTAGTACCTTACAATTATTCAAACAATCTCCCGATAAGTTTAAAGAATATCTCGAAAGTCATTTAAAAATTCTAAGTTCTGATTGTGAACAAGATGTATGTCTTGCGGATGGTTCAAGCTACAGTTATGAATGTGATGAAACAAAATGTAATTCGATAATAATAGATACAAACGGAGATAAACGACCAAACAGTGCGGGTAAAGACAGGTACAGAATGCTAGTGACAGGACAAATAAAACTCGTACAATGACAAGAAAAATAAGAATTATTTGATAAAAATTTCCTCAAATTTAATTTATAATGTTCGATTATTATATAAATATAATTTAAAATTTTAAAAATAAGGTTTTTTGAAAGTTTACTTTACAAAATTTTACTACCATGTTAAAATTTTAGTATAGAAGTAGTAGTAATTTTTTTAGAATATATACAATTAAATAGAATATAAAATTAAAAATATTTAAAATAAGGTTTTTCGAGGGGTTCGAAAGCGTTGTGTGTGTTTTAAAAAAATAGAAAAGGTATAGAAACATGACATTACAAATACTTATTTTGACAGTGTTTTTTGCTATTATGATGATTACTATCGTCGTATTCCAGCAAAACAAATTGAACGGAATTTTGAAACAAAATTTGGCAAATCAGGCTGATGCTAAAGAAAGAGAAGACCTGATTAAGAAAGAGGCGTTGATTACAGCAAGAGAAAGCGTTCGTGAAGAATACGAAAAACAAAATACCGAAATAAGAGAACGCAGACAGGAACTTAACCGTCTCGAAAGTAAAATTTCTGAAAGACAAGATGCCCTGGAAGAAAAAATTCAAGAGAATGTCGACAAAGAAGTTGCTTTACAAAAAAAACAAGAAGAATTACTTGACAGACAAGCATATCTAAACGACTTGGTTGATAAGCAAATGGCGGAACTTGAAAGAATTTCCGGTTTAAGTCCCGAAGAGGCTAAGCAAATTATTTTGGAACAAGTCAAAAAGGATTTAGCACAAGAACAGTTAACTCTTATCAGAGAAAACGAAGCCAAAATTAAAGAGTCTGCGCTTGAAAAAGCGCAAGAAATTTTGTCAACAGCTATGCAGCGATGCATGATAGATCAGGTTGTGGAATCAACTGTTTCTATTGTTGCACTGCCAAATGACGATATGAAAGGCAGAATTATCGGTCGTGAGGGTAGAAATATCAGAACGCTTGAAACTTTGACGGGTGTTGATTTGATTATTGACGATACTCCTGAGGCGGTTGTACTTTCAAGTTTTGACCCTGTAAGACGTGAAATTGCAAAACTTGCACTTGAAAAACTTGTTGCCGACGGCAGAATTCATCCTGTTAAAATCGAAGAAATTGTTGAAAAATCTAAAGAAGAAATCGATAAGAAAATATTAATTGAGGGTGAAAATGCCGCTCTTGAAATGAATATTATTGATTTGCCGAAAGAACTTTTGAAAATATTAGGACGTCTGTATTACAGAACAAGTTTCGGTCAAAATGTTCTTAAACACTCTTTGGAAGTTGGGCAAATTGCAGGCATGCTCGCGGCAGAACTCGGAGCAAATGTTAATATTGCAAAACGAGCAGGGCTTTTACACGATATAGGTAAAGCTGTTGACCAAACTCAAGAAGGTACTCATATTGAATTGGGTGTTGAAATCGCTAAAAAATACAATGAAAAACCTGAGATTATACACGCTATTGAGGCTCACCATGATGATGTAACAGCAAATACCATAGAGGCTGCACTTGTTAAAATTGCCGATGCTGTTTCTGCCGGACGTCCGGGAGCAAGACGGGATTCGTTGGAAATTTACATTAAACGTTTACAACAAATTGAAGATATTGTTAACAGTTATGACGGAGTTAAACAGTCTTTTGCCGTTCAATCGGGACGTGAAGTTCGTATTCTTGTTGAGGCTGAAAAATTTGATGATTTGGCATCTCAAAAACTTGCAAGAGATGTTGCTAAACGTATTGCTACTGAAATGGAATTTCCGGGACAAATCAAGGTTACTGTTGTTAGAGAATTTAGAGCAACAGAAGTTGCGAAATAGGTAATATGAACAATTCTTTTAAAATCTTATTTTTTGGTGATATTGTCGGTAAAATCGGCAGAAAAGCCGTTTGTGATTATTTGTCAAGAAATAAAAATGATGTTACCTTTACCGTTGCTAATGTTGAAAATGCCTCCCATGGGTTTGGCTTGACCGAAAAAAATTACAATGAACTTTTAAATGCAGGGTTTGATTGTTTCACATCAGGTAATCATATTTGGGACAAAAAAGATATTTTTAAATATATAAAAACTGCCGATAAACTTGTCCGACCGCTAAATTATTCTAAAAAAGCCGCAAGGGGACAAGGGTCTGCTGTTTTTGATTTTAATGATGTAAAAATAGGTGTCATAAATGTTTTGGGTCAAACTTTTATGCAAACCATTGAATCTCCATGGGAAATTACTAAAAAAGAAATTAAAAAAATTAAAAAGGTTACGCCCTATGTTATTGTGGATTTCCATGCCGAAGCGACGGCGGAAAAGGTTTGTTTTGGAAGATACTGTTCAGAACTCGGTGCAACGGCATTCTTTGGAACACATACCCATGTCCAAACTGCTGATGACAAAATTATCAACGACATGGCATATATTACCGATGCAGGGTTCTGCGGGGCTTATGACAGCGTAATAGGCATTGATTACGAATCTTCTCTGAAACGACTTTCTACAGGTTTGCCTGAGCGTTTTGATGTTCCCGAGACTTCCGTTGCTCAAATTAACGCTGTTGAAGCGGAGTTCTGTGACGGAAAGGCCATTGGAATTAAAAGAATAAATTTTGTAAAAGATTTATCGGAGGTAGAAAATGAAAGTTGATTTTCATATTCACTCTAATTTTTCGGACGGTCAATATTCACCGGAAAAACTGGTAGATATGGCGATTGATGCGGGTTTGGGAATTATTTCCATAACAGATCATGACAATGTTTTGTCATACAATGTTGCTAAAAAATACATTGAGGATACAAATAAAGACCTTACCCTTGTGCAGGGAATAGAAGTTAATACTATGTATAAAGATGAGGAAATTCACATTTTGGGATATATGCCAAATGTTGAAAATTCCGAATTTAAAAATTTGTTAAAAGTTCAACAAGAGGCTCGTATTGAACAGGCGAAAGAAATTATTGATTTGTTGGCAAAACGAGAAAAAATATATGTTAAATTTGAAGACTTGCAAGCACTTGTGGCAGAGGGCGGAAGTATAGGCAGACCGCATATTGCAAAAGCGATTACAAGTGCGGGCGGAACAAAGAGTGTTGTAGAGGCTTATGACAAATATATAAACGATAATTCGCCCGTATATGTTAAGAGAAAAACAGTTTCGCCTCACGATGCGGTTGAAATTATATATGATGCGGGCGGTGTTCCTGTCATTGCACACCCTTATAATTTAACGAATTCGCAGGAGTTGATTAAACAACTTATGCAATACGGTTTGCGCGGTATTGAGGCTTATCACAGACGTCATACTCCCGCAATCGTGGAATATTTTTCAACTATGGCAGAAGAGTTTGGGCTGATTGTAACCGGAGGCTCGGACTTTCATTCCCCAAACATTTCTACCGGTCAAATCGTTTTGGGAAAAAACTTTGTGCCTGAATGGACTTATGAAAAATTATTGGATGAAAAAAAACGATTGGATATGGCTCAATGAAAAAAGCATCTGTTTTAATTGAAAGTTTACTTGTATTTGTGGTGCTTTTGACATCATTGTTTATTGCTCTTCCCTTTATTGCTAAAACAAATCAAAGAGAGAGGGATATTGTACTTTGGAATCAAAAATTCTCAAATATACAATATGCTTATTCAGTATTAAAAGTACAGATGGAAGATGAAAATACAAATTTTATGTCATCTTCTTTTCAACGTAAATTGAGACAGTTTTTGAGAGAAAAAAATATTGTCACGGGGAATTACAAGCCTCAATTTTTGAATAAAAACATTCAAAATGAAACTTATATTTTTAACAAATATTTTGAAAATGAAAACGGGCTTGTGCTAGGTTTTAAGTGGATTAATCCAAAATGTAAAGGACATGAACTTTGTGCAGTTATGTCTGTTGATATAAACGGATTAGAAAAACCGAATGTATGGGGACGTGACATATACGGTGTTAATTTTTATTTAGAGGATGTTGAACCTGCGGGTAGAGGGTTAAGCATTAATACATTGTTAAAAGATTGCAGTAAAAAAGGTTCCGGGGTTTACTGTTCGGCATACTACTTAAACGGAGGTTTTATTGGAAAATAGTGTCATAAAAAATATTTGTGTTTATTCATCGTCATGTAATTCTTTAGATAAAGTTTATTATAATGCGGCAGCGGAATTAGGTCGATTAATGGGGCAAAACGGGTATAATCTTGTATACGGAGGAGGCAGATTGGGAATGATGTTCGCCAATGCTGATGAGGTTAAGAAAAACGGCGGCAGAGTAACAGGGGTTATGCCCGAGAAATTATTTGCTTTGGGAATATCAAATCCCGAATGTGATGAGCGTCATGTTACAAAGTGTATGCGAACAAGAAAAGCCAAAATGGATGAACTTTCCGATGCTGTTGTAGCCTTGGCAGGAGGGTTCGGAACGCTTGAAGAACTTAGCGAAATGATTGTGCAAAAACAGCTTGGGTATCATTCAAAACCGATTGTTATTTTAAATACAAATCATTACTACGATAAATTGATTGAATTTTTTAATAACGTTATTGCTCAAAACTTTGCGGCGAATAATACCTGCGAAATTTATTTTATTGCACAAACTCCGCAGGATGTTATCAATTATTTGAAAAACTACAAGCCGCAAAAATTCAATGTTTATAAAAAGTTGGAATTAGAAGAAATTTAATTCGGAACGCAGATGGCATTTGCACTATGGAAACCTCCGCTGCAACATATATTTTGATTATTGTAACCACAAGAAAAAGCATATAGTTGACCTTGGGTTCCATCACAAGAATATGTAATTCCGTTAACCATTTGTGCTCCTGTTCTTGAAAACGTACTTGATTCCTCCGGAAAATATTCAGATGACCAACCAGACTTTCCTGTATTTTTTGATATATTTACAAGTTCGTCAGTTGTTGGTAATCTCATATTATTTGACTCACATTTTTCTTTTGCACCCAAAACTTTTGTAAAAGGATTATCTTCGACTGTTCTGTTATAGTCATTTGAACTAATTATTGCTGCATATACACCATTAATTTCAACTAAATCGGCAACCGTATCATCACTAAGTGTCACTTTCGTTCCATTCTCACTTACTGCTTTTGCAAAAGTCGGCGTTGTTTTGCAACTTCCGCCTTTTAAATAATTTCCGTCATCACACTCGGTACAACTTACACCGTTGGATGTTTGGCAGTGTAAAGAATTTTTGCTTACACATTCATTGTCAACAAGCAAATTGTCGCTCGTACATTTTGTACACGTTGTTCCTGAATATGTATCGCACGTGTTTTCGCGAATGTCTTTACAACTTGTTCCGTTGTTTTGATATCCGTTTTCGCAACTTGAACATTGTCCGTTATCGTACGCCGTACAGTTATTAATTAAACCGTCAAAAAGTTTGTGATACGTCAAGATATATTTTCCGCAATCCAATCCGCCATCGATTGTTCCGCAATACTCACTTTCGCCCTGTGCGATTAGTCCATGGTCTGTAACAAGCATTCTGTATCTGTCTTTGCCCGCACTGTTTGGTCGTTTATCTCCGTTTGTGTCTATTATTATCGAATTACATTTTGTTTCATCACATTCGTAACTGTAGCTTGAACCATCCGCAAGACATACATCTTGTTCACAATCAGA
>JAFUZZ010000051.1 GCA_017476325.1 bacterium
CCCCCCCTGCACGGGTCAATAAATTTTTCATAAGTAAACTCCGTTTTTTATATTAACATTATAATTATAAACCATGTCTCAAAAAATTTCAACCCCATATTAAAAATAATTTAATATTTGTAAAGTTCTTTCACTGTATTAATATCCCTATTGGAAAGTACATTTCTATAATTATCGTCACTCGGATACATTACATCAAACTTGTTTGAACTGTGCCCCTTAATTCCAAGAGCATGTCCGACTTCATGCAAAACTACCGTGTATATCTGCGTCGGAGATTGTACCGCTCCGTTTGCAGTTGTAGTCTTAATTCGCATTTCGGCTGACTTTATATATTTATTATTAACCACAGATAAACTCGTAACTCCTAAAGCATCACCCGTTTCGGCCGCCTTTGAAATATCATTTTCGAATAAAACAACAATTTCCGCATCATTTGGTTTATCAACAAAAGTAAAACTCACAACCGCTTGTGTCTTATTTTGCCACTCCATAAACGCTCGCTTTGCCGATGTTTTGTAAACACCTCCTTGAACCCATACCTTTATTGGCATAGAACGCCATCTTACAGGAGTAATCTCTGAAAGGTAATTCCCGGTATCATTAGTTTTTGAAGTTTTTATTGTCTTTAACATCTCATTTGTTAATTCCAAATTCTTTTTTGCCGAAATAGCCGTAGCAGAATAAGGATGGTTTTGAATAATTTGCGTATATTGTATCTTCGCTAAATTGTAACGCTTTTGAGAAAAAAGTGAGTTTGCATAATAAAATCTTGCAACATCATTGCTTTGATTGGTAGAAAGAAATTTATAAAAACATGACGATGCCTTATCATATTGAGAATTGTTATAAAGCGTTTTACATTCATCAAATGTAGCAGCACTAACAAATCCCGCAAAACAAAATATACAAACAAAACTGAGTTTTAAATACTTTAACAACATATATCTTCCTTAAATTTATAAAAAATAACGGGTAAGCAAACAGCCTACCCGTAAAATTTTCAACAAACTAATCTTCGAAATTCAAATCCGGAGCACCGAACATACCTTCGATTTCTTGTAAAATCGCAGAAGGTTTTCTTGCTGCATTTCTTTGAGCAGCAGCTCTCTTCATTGCTTCTTGATCTTTTTCTTCACTTGCATTGCTCAAGTGGTGGAATCCTGTACCTGCAGGGATTAAACGACCAATAATAACGTTTTCTTTCAAACCTCTTAATAAGTCTTTCTTACCCTCAACGGCAGCCTCAGTTAAGATTCTTGTTGTTTCTTGGAAAGATGCTGCAGAAATGAAGGATTCCGTATTCAATGACGCTTTTGTGATACCTAGCAGCAAGTGTTCACAAGTTGCTTCAACACCACCGTTTTCCGCAATTTTTTTGTTTTCTGTTTCAAAGGCTTGAACTTCAACAATTTCACCTTGCAAGAATGAAGAATCTCCCGGTTCGAGGATTTTCACTTTCTTGGTCATTTGTCTAACGATAATTTCAACGTGTTTATCGGCAATTTCAACACCTTGAGAACGATAAACTCTTTGAACTTCGTCAACAAGATACTGTTGAGCAGCCTCAGGTCCGCATAATCTCATAACGTCTTGAGGGTTTAGAGGTCCTGATGTCAAAGGTTGACCTTTTTCCACCTTTTGACCGTTATTTACAATGATGTTTGAATCAATAGCGTATTTGATTTCGGCACCTTTACTTTCCTTTGTATAGCCAAGGTTTTCGTTAATCAAATACAATCTAGGTAAATCGTTCACGTCCTCAGAAACCTCAATTTCGATTGTACCCGCATATTCTGCCAAAATAGCACAATCTTTTGGTTTTCTTCCTTCCAAAAGCTCTTCAACTTTCGGCAAACCTTGAACGATATCACCTGTTTTTTGTCTTTCGTAAACTAATGTAGCAAGCATATCACCACGTTGTACCAACGAACCGACCACAACCTGTAACATTGTACCCGGAGAAATCAAATAAGGACGACCTATTCTTACTTTAATTTCATTTTTTGAAACTTCCGTTACAACACCGGAAACAGGAGATTTTTCTCCTCCATCAGTAATAACAGCATCCAATCTGATTAAATCATCCGCTTTTACGGTTGGTTTTGATTTAATCGGCAATGTTTGAATTGATTTGTCGCTCAAAAGAAGAAGTCTTCTCATATCTTCTTTCATATTTTTTATTGAAGCAACACCGTCATTAATAGCCAAAACTTGAGTTTTTGCAACCGGAGTTTTTGGTTCAATAATTTGACCATGTTTTACCAACAATTCTGTTTGCATTGAAGAAGAAAGAACACTGCTTTCTTGTTCACGACGAACAATCAATGTTTCTAAAACAACAACTCTTAAATTGCCTTTTTTATCAAGTTCAACCATACCTTTAAGGTGTGATAAATAACCTTGCATTTGAAGAACCAAACTTGTTCTTGTCAAAACAGCTCCGTCAAGACTTCTTACTCTTGCTCCGTCTTTGTATTGAAGTTGTGTAACAGGAACAATGTCAATCAACTCATCTGTTGTATCAAATTTAATAGAAACATCTTTTGGTTGAACGTCAATAACTTGAATAGGTCTAACCAAAATTTGGATAGGTTGATTTGTAATTTTATCTTCATCATCAGCCAAATCGAACTCTTCATCCAAATCATCCAAGTCCATATCCATATCAGTTTCCATAATTGTAACAATAGATGGTTCTTTAGCCTTAATACCATCAGCAATTACGGTACCTTTTTCAATAATTTGATCCTCATCAACTTTTAATTCGTTAATATTTTTCAAATTATGAATTTGCCCCGGTCTGATTGTTACTTCATGAATAATATCGTTCATTTCTTTAATTTCAACGATACCATCGATGTGACAGTACAGGTCTTTAACGACTTCAGTACCGGCAGTAACGAAAGTTCCTGACTCAACCATTTTTAAAGCGGCATCCTTATTGATTTGATGAATTTCTTCAGGAATGAATACAACCTTACCGCCTTTTGTAATAATTTGGTTGTCATCAACTTCAACGTCAACATATCTGATTTCGCCGGAAGATTCAACAGAACAAGAATCATCAATAAGTTCCGCGATAATCATACCGTTTTCAACTGTTGTATCAACAGGAGCTTTAACGATGTATTTTTCACCTGTTTTATCAACTGTCCAAAGTTGTTCTTTTTTAGTCTGTTCAAAAGATGCGTTTGCGGCATTTAATGATGCAATAACGATAATAATTTCTTTACCGCTTACGATTTTATTAATCTTTTTGCCGTCAAACTCAACTTTTTCAACAACTAAGTCTTCTGCGGCACGAACTTCACCGCCATGTTCGGAAATTGTAAGAGTTTCAGCAAGTTTTTCACCTTTAGAAACTTTTTGACCGTCTTTAACAAGGACTTTTGAACCGCCAAGCAAGTTATAAACATCGCCTCCAAGAACCCAAACAATACCGTTTTTGTTTGCCGTTCTTGAGATGTTACCTTGTCTGTCTTTCTTTTCATCGGCAACAAAATCTTCAAATCTGACTTCACCTGCCAAATCAGAAGTAATATCTTTTGTAGCCTTTTCTGTCAAACGACTTCCGTCACCTTGAGAACTTGGTTCAAATTCTGCCAACTTGTCGCCTTTTTTAATTTCTGAACCTGTAGCAACGAAAACTTTAGATCCGGCAGGAATGTGATATTTTTCTTCACCTTTTGATGTTTCAACTACCAAATCCGTTTCATAGTTAGTAACCTTAACATCATCACCGTGGCGGGTTCTGAAGTCACGAGTAACGATTTTAGAAACTACTTTACCGTTACTTTTTGCGATAACTTCTCTGATAGCACCTGAACCTTTAAATACACCACCTGTGTGGAAGGTTCTCATTGTTAATTGTGTACCCGGTTCACCGATTGATTGAGCGGCGATAATACCTATTGCTTCACCAATGTCAACCAATTTTTGAGTTGTCATTGCCCATCCGTAACATTTTTGACAAATACCGTATTCCAAACCGCATGTCAAACCTGAACGAACATTCAATTCTTTAATTTTTAATTTAGCAACTTTTTTAACATCATTTCTGTTTAAAGTAGTACCGCAAGGAATTACAACATTTCCGTCCTCATCCTTAACATCTTCGGCGATTGTTCTTCCTAACAATCTGTCGGCAAGTGAAACGATATCTTTTTCCCCATCAGAGATAGATTTCATTCTGATAAATTTATCTGTATGACAGTCATCCGCTCTGATAATAACGTCTTGAGCAACGTCAACCAAACGTCTTGTCAAATAACCTGAATCGGCTGTTTTTAACGCTGTGTCAACAAGCCCTTTTCTTGCACCGTAAGATGAAATAATGTATTCAGTAACTGACAAACCTTCTTTAAAGTTAGATTTAATCGGCAAGTCGATGATTTGACCTTGTGCGTCAGCCATCAAACCACGCATACCAACTAATTGTGATACTTGAGATAAGTTACCTCTCGCACCGGAGAATGCCATCATATAAACCGGATTTAATCTGTCAAAGTTTTCAACTACACTTTCCGTTAACTTAGAAGTAGTTTCGGACCAGGTGTCGATAACCTTTGTATATCTTTCAACTTCCGTGATTTCACCTTTTAAGTAACGGTGCGTTGAAGCATTAATTTCTTCTTCCGCCTGTTTAAGCAAATCTTTTTTGTTTTCAGGAACTGCAAGGTCTTTGATAGAAATTGTAGTACCTGATTTTGTTGCATATTTGTAACCAAGGTTTTTTAATGCGTTTGCAAGAGATGCTGTTTTTGCTCCGCCATATTCAAGGTAAACTTGCAACAAAAGGTTATTAAGACTTTTCTTATCCATTTGTTTATTTATAAAATCAAGAGTTTTTGTTTTCTTATAAGATGTATTTGTCATTTTCCCTACCTTTATTCCCTTTAAAATCTTTATGATGAAACCGCATTTCTAACAGTTTCGTTAAACAATATTCTGCCGACAGTAGTTTCAATTCTTTCACCGTCGTCATCTCTCAAGATGATTTTATCGTGTAATTTAATCACTCCTGCTTCCAACGCTGAAATAGCATCATCAAAACTATAATAATAACCTTTAACAGGAGCATTTTCATCTTTAATGATAGTTAAGTAATACATACCTAATACCATGTCTTGAGATGGTGAAATAATTGGTTTACCCGTAGCAGGAGCCAAAATATTGTTTGTTGCAAGCATCAACATTCTTGCCTCTGTTTGAGCCTCAATAGACAACGGAACGTGAACAGCCATTTGGTCACCGTCGAAGTCCGCGTTGAACGCTGTACATACCAGCGGATGAAGTTGAATTGCACGACCTTCTACAAGTTTTGGTTCAAATGCTTGAATACCGAGTCTGTGAAGTGTAGGAGCACGGTTCAACAACACAGGGTGTCCGTCGATAATCTCTTCCAAAATATCCCATACTTTAGAATCTGATCTTTCAATCATTTTCTTAGCGGATTTAATATTTTGAACGTGTCCTCTTTCAATCAATTTATTAACAACAAAAGGCTTAAACAATTCAATAGCCATTTCTTTCGGTAAACCGCATTGATTTAATTCCAAAGTAGGACCAACAACGATTACTGAACGACCTGAGTAGTCAACACGTTTACCCAACAAGTTTTGTCTGAAACGACCTTGTTTACCTTCAATAATGTTAGACAATGATTTTAATGCTCTGTTATTTGGTCCTACAACCGTTCTGCCACGGCGGCCGTTATCAATCAAAGCATCCACCGCTTCTTGTAACATTCTTTTTTCGTTTCTTACGATAATTTCAGGAGCACCCATTTCCAACAATCTTGCAAGACGGTTATTTCTGTTGATTACACGTCTGTACAAGTCGTTCAAGTCAGATGTTGCAAAACGTCCGCCGTCCAACTGAACCATAGGTCTTAAATCCGGAGGTGTTACAGGCAATACGTCCATAATCATCCAGGTTGGATCGGTTTCTGATGAAATTAATGAGTCCAATAATCTCAATTTTTTAGTTAACTTGCTTTTCTTTTGAACGGATGAAACACCTGCCGCAAGTTCTTCTCTGATTTGAGCCGCAAGTTCTTTTATATTAAGTTCGGCAAGCAATTCTTTAATTGCTTCCGCACCGATACCAACTTTTAAGGTTGTATCTTCATGTTCCATTAAATATTCTTCATATTCATCTTCAACCAATAATTGAAGTTTTTTATAATCACTTTCACCCGGATCAATTACAACGTAGTTATTAAAGTAGATTACCTGTTCCAAATCTTTCAAAGTCATATCAAGTAAAAGACCCAAATAAGACGGAATACCTTTCAAAAACCAAATATGAGAAACAGGAGCAGCAAGTTTAATGTGACCCATTCTGTGACGTCTTACTTTCGAATCGGTAACTTCAACACCGCATCGTTCACAAATGATACCTTTGTGGCGAACTCTTTTATACTTACCGCAATAACATTCCCAGTCTTTTGACGGTCCGAAAATCCTTTCGCAGAACAAACCGTCACGTTCGGGTTTTAAGGTTCTGTAGTTAATTGTTTCAGGTTTTGTAACTTCACCGTAAGACCATTTTAAAATTCTCTCAGGTGACGCTATACTTATTCTTATATAATCAAAATAATCAATACTTGTAGACATTTATATTTTCCTTATCAATTTTGTAGTAACTTTTTAGTATTTATTTTTTCTTACAACTCACCAAAAGTAGTCGGAGTTTCAAAGAAGTTAATATTCAATAATTCAGAATCGATATCAGAAATAGTTCTCTTTGGAGCCGCTTTTCTTAAATCATCAACATCTGTCATTAAATCAACTTCAACGCCGTCTTTCTTAGAAACTGTAATATCCAAACCGATACTTTGAAGTTCTCTGACTAATACCTTGAATGACTCAGGAATACCCGGTCTTGGAATATTATCGCCTTTAACGATTGATTCGTATGCTCTGTTACGTCCGTTAACATCATCGGATTTTATAGTCAACATTTCTTGTAAAGTATATGCCGCACCATAAGCCTCTAATGCCCAAACTTCCATTTCTCCGAATCTTTGTCCGCCAAATTGTGCCTTACCGCCTAAAGGTTGTTGTGTAACCAATGAGTAAGGACCTGTTGAACGAGCGTGGATTTTATCGTCAACAAGGTGGACAAGTTTCAAGATATAAGAAACACCGACAGCAACCGGTTCATCAAACGGTTCCCCTGTTCTGCCATCTATAAGGTAAACTTTACCGTCTTCTCTAACCCAATCGCAGCCTGATTCTTTAATACCTTTCAAAAGTTCTTCTTTTGTTGCTTTTTCTGATTGGTTATCACCATACATTTCATCAAATGACGGTGTTTCATAATATTGACCTCTCAAATATGCAGCCAAACCAAGCAAGTGTTCGTAAGTTTGACCAACGTTCATACGGGAAGGAACACCAAGTGGGTTCAACACAACATCAACAGGAGTACCGTCAGGCAAGAACGGCATATCTTCTTTTGCCAAAATTCTTGAAACAATACCCTTGTTTCCGTGACGTCCGGAAAGTTTATCACCAACTGATACTTTACGTTTTTGTGCAACATAAACACGAATTACCGTATTTGCACCCGGTGGCAATTCGTCACCTTTTTCTCTGTCAAACACTTTAACGTCAAGAACTCTTCCGCCTTCGCCATGAGGTACTCTTAAAGAATTATCTTTAACATCTCTTGCTTTTTCCGCGAAAATTGCTCTTAACAATTTTTCTTCAGGCGGATGTTCAGATTCACCTTTTGGAGTAACCTTACCAACGAGGATGTCATCAGCGTAAACTCTTGCCCCGATACGAACAATACCGCGTTCATCCAAATGTCTCAAAGATTCTTCAGACACGTTAGGAATTTCTCTTGTAATTTCTTCAGGTCCGAGTTTTGTTTGTCTTGCATCAATTTCCAATTTTTCAATGTGAAGAGAAGTGAAAATATCATCGTGAACACAACGTTCAGAAAGCAAGATAGCATCCTCGTAGTTATAACCTTCCCAAGGCATGTACGCAACGATTACGTTTTTACCTAACGAAAGTTCGCCACCGGATGTAGATGCGCCATCGGCAATAACATCACCTTCTTTAACCTCATCACCTTCTCTAACGATTGGTCTTTGGTTAATACAAGTATCCTGGTTACTTCTTAAATATTTCAATAATTGATGAATATGTAATTCGCCGTTTTTGTCTTGAATAATAATTTCTTCACCGACAACTCTAACGACTTTACCGTCACAATCGGAAACAGCAACCATACCTGAGTCTTTAGCGGCTCTTGCCTCTAAACCTGTACCGACGAGCGGTCTTTGAGTAATCAACAAAGGAACTGCTTGACGTTGCATGTTTGAACCCATCAAAGCTCTGTTTGCGTCATCGTGTTCAATGAACGGAATCATTGATGTAGCAACAGAGATGATTTGAATTGGGCAAACCCCAACGTAGTCAACTTTTGATGCCTCGCACATAATGAACTCTGATCTGTAACGGGCAGGAACATATTCATCTTTAAAAGTTCTGTCTTTATTTAATTTAACGTCAGCAGGCGCACAACGGAAATTTTCGTCCTCGTCAGCTGTCATATAAACAACTTCATTTGTTACAACGCCGTCTTTAACAACGAAGAACGGAGATTCCACAAAACCGTAGTCGTTAACTTTAGCGTGCGTTGCCAAAGAGCCAATCAAACCTGCGTTTGGACCTTCAGGAGTTTCAATCGGACAAATACGTCCGTAGTGTGACGGGTGAATATCACGAACAGCAAATCCTGCTCTTTCTCTCATCAAACCACCGGGTCCTAAAGCAGAAACACGTCTTTTGTGAGTCAATTCCGCAAGAGGGTTTGTTTGGTCCATAAATTGTGACAACTGAGAACTTCCGAAGAATTCTTTTAATGCCGCAACAAGAGGTTTTGTATTGAACAAATTCAATGGAGTTAAAGTTTCTGAATCTTGAAGAGTCATTCTTTCTTTAACAATTCTTTCGATACGACTCAAACCAACTCTGAATTGGTTTTGCAACAATTCACCGACTGATCTTATTCTTCTGTTACCCAAGTGGTCGATATCATCCAACGTACCTTCATCATAAGTCAAGTTAATAAGGTATTCGATTGATGCAACGATGTCTTGAACAGTAAGAGTTCTGACAGATGCGGCAATATTTAAGTTCAGTTTTTTGTTTATTTTGTAACGACCGACTCTGCCGATATCATATTTTTTAGCATCGAAGAAACGAGCCTCAAGCATTGTACGTCCGCCGGCTGCAGTTGGAGGATCGCCCGGTCTTAATTTTCTGTAGATTTCGATTAGAGCATCGTCTGTAGTTTCTGTAGTATCTTTTTCTAATGTTTTCTTTAAAAACTCAGGGTGAGTAAATAAAGTTTCCATTTCGGCAACAGTAATACCCAACGCTTTTAAGAATGTTGTAGCAAGGATTTTTCTGTTTTTATCAACCTTAACATAGATAAGGTCGTTAGAATCTGTTTCGATTTTCATCCAAGCACCGCGGTTAGGAATCATTGTTGCGTTGTATAAACGTTTACCGGTCGGAGAAATTTCTTTTTTGAAATAAACGCCGGGAGAACGAACGATTTGAGAAACGATAACACGTTCCGCACCGTTGATAATAAACGTACCTTTTTCGGTCATGGTCGGAATGTCTCCGATATAAACTTCTTGTTCTTTGATTTCGCCTGAATCTCTGTTAATCAAACGAACCATAACGCGTAATTGTTTAGCGTAAGTTGTTTCGTGAATTCTTGCTTCTTCTTCGGTGTATTTAGGATTGTCAAAAGTGTAGTTAGGCAAGAAGTGCAAACCGAGTCTGCCTGTGTAATCCTTAATTGGAGAGAAAGCAAGTAATTCTTCTTTCAAACCTTCTTTTAAAAACCATTCAAAAGATTTCTTTTGAACTTCAATCAAATCAGGCAAATCATCTAAACGAGTGTTAGGAATGCCCATTGGAGTAATTCTTTTTTGGTATTTTGTAGTCGACATTTTAAATATTACCTCTTAGATCTAATAATAAAACTCTGTACACACAACATTATCAAAAATTTACAACAACAAATCGGTGCCGCTTCCAGCAACTTTGGCACTTAGTCATAAATTTAAGATAATATTATCAACATAATAAAGCATGCTATTTTATATAATACTCTCTCAAAATCTCTCGTCAAGAAAAAATTAAAAATTTTTAATAAAAAAATCGGGGAAATTTTCCCCGACCGAAAATTAAAATTTATACGGATAATCGTCCTTAAATTCCCAATTATCAAATTCCAATAATCTTGCACAAAAACCTGCATTATTTTCACAATCATATAAAGCCCGCTCTCTTGTTGTAACATTTGGTTGAGCCAAAGAACAAAAGAATCTTTTTTCACCACAAATTGTTTTTTGAAAATCATTTTGATTTTGACATAGAGTAAATCTAAAAATGTCTTTGCCATCTTCATTTGGCAGTTTTTCCCCATTAGTATCAAATGCCATATCCATACAACCACCATTCCACAAAGCCATGCTCGAACCGTCAGCAAAATCAACAACATACCTTGAACCATCTTGGCTATCTTGTGAAGTGCCCGTATATTTTAAATAAGGGGCAAGATATTTTAAGAAAAATCGTTCTGAACGATTGGTATTTTCGGAGAAATCTCTTTCGCTATTTTCATTGTAAGAATAATCTTCATCTTCTTTTTCCCATTTATCAACCGAACCGTTTTCAACCTCGCTTAGTTTAATGGCATTAGACATTTGGGAATAGAATTTTTTTATAGCTGTTTGAGTTGCGATTTTCCTTTGTTCCTGCATCAAAGTAGGAATTGTAAGTGCTGCGACTACACCGATTATACCGAGGGTGATTAGGACCTCGGCTAAAGTAA
>JAFUZZ010000052.1 GCA_017476325.1 bacterium
AATTCTTCCGACAAGCAAAACTTTGGCAGGATATGCTACTAAGAAAATCCTTGAAAATATCTACCAAGGTGTTGGTGAAAATACCGAAAGATTAAAAATGTTGGAACAACAAGTAAAAGACGGTACTGTAACTGTTCAAGATTTGAATTCTTTAAAATTAAGAATTGAAAATGTTGACAAAGTTCAAGAATTGAAAAAAGCTTACAGTGAAAAACTTTGGAACAGCATAAAATCTAAAGCAGATTGGGATAAGGTTCCAAGTAACGACTATGCAAAAATAGTTATGGAAAGAGCGGCTATCGCAAGCATGCTTGATTCCGAAACAATGTATGAATTTGCAAATGAAATTAAATCAGAAGTTCCAAACGAAAAAGCAATCGCCAAAAAAGTTTATATGACAGCTTTGAAAGAGTTTGCTGTAGCAATTAAGAGAACTCCAATTGAAGAATTGAACTTGAAAGAGTATCAAGTTGATGCAAATGCTCACTACGGAAAAACAAGACTTCAATTAGTAAAAGATTGGGTTGATAAGACTTATAATCCTGCCGATGATGCAGATTTCATAACAAAAATGTATGAGTTGAAAGCTATGTCTGAAAAAGACTTGCTTGTTCAAATAAATAAAACAGCAACTCCAGAAGATTTGGGAATAAGAAAAATGACTTCTTATGAAGCATTGCAAGCATATAAAAACCAAGATCCTCAAGTAGGAAAATTTGTTAACCAGTTTGTATATACAGATACATTGAAAGAAGTTATCGGTTCAAATAAGATTGGTTATGAACCAAATGAATTGTATCATCACTTGAGTAAAGATTTATCAGCATTAGGTTTGGCAGAACAAATAAAACCGATGGCAAAACAATATTATGAAAAATACGGAGTTCTTCCGTCAATGCCTCAATACGGAATGTACAACGAAGAAAACGTAAGAGCAGTTGCTAAGGAATTTATTGAAATCGTAAAAAATAATGCGGTAATTATGAATTCTGTTCCTGAGGCAGATAAGAAATTAAATGCTGAACTTGCAAGAAAAGATATGCAAAACTTTGTTAATGAATCAATTGACAAAGTTCACAGAAACAGAGTTTTAAACTCTTTCAACAGACTTATCACAGCGGCTGCAAAAAATCCTGAAAGCCAAGAAACACAAATGTGGGCTAAGTCTATAGAAAATGATTTTGCAAGATATTCAATTCTTAAAAATATGCCTGCAGTATTAGATGAATACTTGAACCTTACTGCAACCGGTGAAAATCCTCATTTGGCAGAAGTTTATAAAACATATTTGCAAAGCGCTTTGTATAATGTAACAGGCATGGAAATTGAATCTCAAGTAAGACATGCTATATCAAAAGGTAGAGCACACGAAGTTGGAGAACAAATATTAGACGCGACAGTGCCTGTAATGTTGTCTAACGGTAAACAAACAGAAATGAAGTTAGGTGACAGAGAGGATTTTGTTTATGAGTTCTATGGTAATATGACCGAATTGGTCGGAGCTGCTACAGCTGCAACAATCTTCAACTCTACAGCAATGAGCGAAAGAGTAATGACAGCTATCAGCAATAGTATTAACTTCGATAATTTGTTAAAATCTGCCACTAAACCGGAAAAGAGAATGCAATTCTTACAAGTTCTTAAATCAACTTGGGAAGTTGTTAGTCACTTAAGTTTAGCAAAAGGCTCTGTAGCGGAACAAGCAAGAAATGTTTTTGCTCAAAATATTAATAATTTCGTAAAACAAGTAAGCAAAATGGCAAAAACTGTTTAAAAACGAAATTTAATTGGTTACATTATCATTAAAATCGGCTGGATATTTATTTTCCAGCCATTTTCTTAATACATGACGTTCAAAACTTTTTGAAAACTCATAAAGGGAGTGTGTTAATACTCGTCCGCTTTCGGATTTTGCGACCAATAAAAAGTCTCCGACTTTGTTTTCACAGAGTGCAATTTCGGAATGGATAATTTTTTCTGTATTAGTTTTTGGACGCTTTAACAAAACATCTTTAAGCCATTGTGATAAAAATTCAATCGCGGTTTTGCCGCTAACAATGTCTTGTTCATGCTCTTGAAGTAATTTTGAAAATTCGTTTACAATCATTTTTAATCCTATTTTATCGGTGTTGCCGTCGTAAAACAAGTAATATTTGTTATTCCATGCTTTGCAAATTCTTTTATTATACTTTCAAGGGTTGCGCCTGTGGTGCAAACATCATCAATAAGCAAAATAGGTTCGTTATTATAATTTTGCGGATTGACACGGAAAGCATCTTTCAAATTTTGTAACCTTTCTTTTCTTGTTAATTTGTATTGCGCTTTTGTGTTCTTAATTCTTTTAATAAGTTCTGTATTAATAGTGTACCCGCTTAATTTACAAAATTCGGTTGCGACAATTTCGACCTGATTGTACTTTCTCTTCTTTAATCTTTCTTTTGACAACGGTACGGGGACAACAATATAATTATCATTTTTATTTAAGTTTTTCCAATATGAGTACATAACTTTTGCCTGATAAACAGCGAGTTCTTTTTGGTTATGATACTTAACGTTTCTGATTAATTGTTTGATAACATTGTCGTATTCGCAAGCGCAGTAAACTCTTTTATCAAGTATAATTCGGTTATATTGAAGCGGCAAAAATTCAATTTTATTAAAACATTTTGAACAAAGTCTTTCATTTTCTTCCGAGTTTGAACAAATAAAACACTTCTTTCGATATATCCAATCAGATAAAGATAAGAGAAAATTTTTCATAAAAGTATTATACAACGGATATTTACATGGTAAAATTTTTGTAGAGATTAAGGGGGAAAAATGTCCATAATAATAATGTTGTTACTTTTGAGTGTTTTAATCCTTGTACATGAGGCGGGACACTTTTATGCAGCAAAATATTTTAAAATGAAAGTTGATAAATTTGGGTTTGGTTTGCCTATAGGACCAACACTATTTGAGAAAAAATTTGGAGAAACGACAGTTTTAATCCACGCATTTTTGCTTGGCGGGTACGTATCATTTCCTGACGATGAAAAAGACTGTCCTCTTCCGAAAGATTCACCGGAAAGATTTTTAAATAAACCGCTTTATCAACGTGCGATTGTTATCTCTGCCGGAGTTGTTGCAAACATAGTATGTGCGGTTGTTTTGGTATTTTTGGCAGCGTTTATTTGGGGGTATTTACCATCAGGCGATTATGAAGTCTATATAAAAGACTTTGCAACACCACAGGCTGCAGAGTACGGGTTTCAAAAAAATGATAAGATTATAGAAGTTAACGGTGCAAAAATAAAAAATCATTATGCTTTGACAAACTTTGTGAAAATGAGTAAATCTAATGACGGCAAGGTTGATGAGGAATTTGTTAACAATAGATTGAAGGCCCTTGAAGAGATTAATCCGGCATTGGAATACGATGAGGTTATTCCTCCTGAAGTTGGGGTAAAACTTCCTGAATTCAGACCGGAAAATCCTGTTGTGTTGTACAAGCATGTTTTAAAAGCACAGGCGTATCATAAAGACAAGGAAGTTTCATTAACCCCTGAGCAAAAACTTTTATCAAAAAATCTTGCAGACAAAGAGGTCTATGTATCTGACGGTAGATTTACTCTTCGCGATGTTGCGTTTGCATTGTCCGACAGTTATCATCCTTTGACAATGGTTGTTGAAAGGAATGGGGAACAGGTTACATTACCTAATTTGATTGTTAATGAGTCAGGGCAATTAGGTGTACAATTAGAAATTAAAGAAGTCATTACAAAAACGACAACTCCGTTTTCAGTTTTAAAATACGGAACAAAATATCTATATGACAATACTTCCGCAATGATTTACGGATTGTATCAAATTTTTACGGGAAAAATTCCGCTCAAGGATTTGCATGGAATTGTTGCCATTACTAAAGTTGGCGGGGATATAATTTCAAACAGCGGAATATTTTACGGAATATTATTGACGGCTGTAATATCTATAAATTTGGCAATAGTTAACTTTTTACCAATTCCTGCATTAGATGGCGGTCATATTTTGTTTATGATTATAGAGAAAATACAGGGTAAGCCTGTAAGCGAAAAGTTTATGGAACAATTAAGCAGTGCGGGTTTTTTGTTCCTCATTTTGTTGATGTTTATTGTTATTTTTAACGATATTGTTGGGATAATAACAAACAAATTTTAGAAAATATTGACAAGAGAAAATTTTTCAAGTAGTATATAACCAGGTTGCAGGGATGTGCGAGCAGACTTGCCGAGGCGAAGTGAAAGCGGAGCCGTTAGCGGGGATAGCATTCCCGTTAAGTCTTGAAAATTGAATATGGGCATGTGTGGGCATGTGGTGGAATGGTAGACACGCTAGTCTTAGGAACTAGTGCGAAAGCGTGGGAGTTCGAGTCTCTTCATGCCCAAACTTATAAAAAGAGCCTTCAGGCTCTTTTTTTTGCATATTTTATGTAAAAATTTTCTGAAAGAGGGTTTGAACTTTTTTAAGACATGGATTATAATGATAATGTCAGGAAAAATGACAGACCCTGAACCAAGTTCAGGGTGACGGGTAGTCCGTCATTGCGAGGAGTGCGTTAGCACGACGTCGCAATCCTATGACTTAGGAAATCCAAGACAATCCCGAACGCACTTAATACCTGTCATTCCGAACTCGTTTCGGAATCTGTTAAAGCCGTGTCACAAAAACAGACCCTGATGTCTAACGACGACAGGCTTACACAATTTTTGAAGATGCTGAACCGAGATTATGTGCATATTGTTCTTAGAGATTATTGTACTACCTATGGTTCAACCTGCGGAGCATATTTGGTTCGCAACGGATACAATATGGATTATTAAAAAACATGGTTAACCCAACGCCCTGAAGTTTTCGGGGCGTTTTTTCATGCTCAAATTTTCTCTTAAATTTTTAACAATCAACCATTCAAATGATTTTATATTTCCAAATAAAAGGTTAAATATAATTGTAACGGAGAAATGCATCATGGCAGAACAAATCAGTATTGAATCAATCGTTTTCGAAACCGCCAGAAAATATCATGAAAACTACTTGTTAAAGTCTCAGGAACAAGATTTGCAAGAGGCTATTGAAAACTATGTCGAAGTTTTGACTCTTAATCCTGAGCATGCTCAATGCTATTACAGGCTTGCAAGTTTAATGTACGAATCCGGGCAAATTACGCTTGAAAGTACTATCGAACAATGTCAAAAAGCAATCGCTCTTAATCCTAAAAATATTAATGCCTATATTTATGCAGGTTATTATTTGGAACAGGCTCAAAATTATACTGCTGCGGAAAAGATTTTTAAAGATGCAATAAAACTTACTCCTTTTAAATCCGCTCGGGCAAGGCTTATTCTTGCATCAACCATTAGAAGAAAACTTGAACAGCAAGGTTTTAATCCGATTGAGGCGTCAAAGGCTTTTTATTACACTTTGACAGGGTGTTTGACACTCGTAACGGACTTTTCGGCATTGAAAATGATTTCCAAAAGTTTTGCTGATGATACAATCTTCAAATTCTATCAGGCTGTTGGTACAATCTTAGAAAAATTTAATACTTATAAGGTTTTGGATTTTTACAAAAAATCTATTCAAAAAACACAACGCAGTGAATTTTTCTATGACAAAATCGCTCGGTTTTATATAAAAAATAACGACTGTGCAAGTGCTTTAAACGCTTACAAAGAGTCCTATAAACAATCTCCTAACAACAAATTTGTACTTCAAAAATTGGCGCAATTTATTCAGCAATATTATCCTGAAAAAATTGACGATATAATTGATTGCTATACCTCACTGTTGGATTTGGAAGAGGATGACTTATCTCCGATTTATTATGAATTGGGATATTTATATTTGCAAAAAGAAGATAAAATAAACGCTGTGGGTGCTTTTAAACTTGCTCTTGAGGGTAATGAAGAAAACCCGTATTACAACGATGCTTTGGCTTATGCCTATGTTCAGGCGGAATTGTATGATGATGCAATAGAATATTATCAACGCGCAATTAAACTTAACCCCGACAGATTGTGGACGGTTAATGTTTGTCACTCATTGGGTTTAATTTATCAAAAATGTAAAGAAAATTATGAGGCTGCTATTGCCTCTTTTCAAGCGGGAGCTATTCTTGATCCTAAAAATGAAAAGATTATTTTGGCATTGGCGGATGTTTATGCAATACAAAACGATTTTGACTCCGCAATTAAAACCTATACGGATGTTATAGCACTTAATCCTAAAAATTACGAGGCGTATTCTAAATTAGGGATTGTTCTTGCTGATAAAAAAATGACAAAAGATGCTATTTCCGCTTATAAAACTGCGTTGGAAATTAATCCTGAGCATGAAATCTCTTATAACAATCTTGGAATTATCTTTTTTGATGATTTGAAGGATTGCGAAACCGCTTTGGAATTTTTTGACAAAGCTCTTGAAATTAATCCGAGTTATACCTTGGCATACTTTAATAAAGGTCGGGTTTTACAATATTTAAATAACTTTGCCGATGCTGCAAAAAATTATCAAATGTCCTTCGACTTGAACAGAATAACAAATGTTCTCGATGAAAAAATAATCCAAAACAAATTATCGGAACTTTTTAATGTATAAAGCTGTTTTGTAAATTTTTGTATCAAAATAAAAAAAATTTTTTAAAAATACTAAATTTTAGATGAAAAAAATCGTTAAATAACATGTATTAATACACGAGAGGCGTCCTGTGGGCATAGGAATAGAAACAAATCTATACTTAATATGTTCGGCATTTCAGATTGATTATGCGAAACTGAATAAAGAATATTCAGGCATGACCATCAATCAGATTATGGCTGAAGAGGCTGCTCAGGGTAACGATTTAGCCTCAAAATTTGATGAGGAGCTTCTTTCTGACCCTAAAAAACTGATTGATTTTATTCAACTTAACAATCCGTCAAATAAGTTTGCAATACTTTCTAACATGAATGAGACGGATTTGGATGAAATGTTGCCGTTGTTGGATACTCAGGATTTGGTAATGGGTCTTAACTATTTTAACCAATCAGCCCTTTTACAAATGGTTGCAATGCTTCCGGGGGAACAGGCGGCAAATTTAACTTTGCAAATGTTTTCACCTGAACATCTTATGAGTTTGATGCCGAAAGAGGCGTTGGATGAACTTTTGGAACGTACCGAAATAAAAGAAATGAAAGATGTGGAAGAAAAATGTGCTCTCAATTTACCGCCTGAGATTATGGCGCAAATGATTGAGGCTGTTACGGGTGACGTTCCTGCGGGTATCAAGGGAATTGATTTGGGCGGAAATGTTAGTTTTGATATTGATGCTTTGAGAAAACAAATAAAAGGCTTTAATCAAGATGAATTTCAAGATTCGCTTTTGGCAATTCCTCCTGCGCATAAGCAAGGTTTTGTACTTGAAATGACAAAAGAAAAACCTGAAGTTTGGTCAATGTTTAATCCGATTTATTTTGCGGGAGTGATTGCGGATAAAAAACAAAAAGACGATATTATAAAAGCTTCTGCGGTGCTTGAACCGGAAACGCTTGTTCAAATGAATCAACAATTACCTCAAGAACTTTTGGCTGCTGTTTTGACGCAAATTGATACGAAAGAATTTGCGGAAATCTTGCAAAAGAATTTTAAGGATGTATTGGGCGAATTAGCATTATCCTAGTGTTAAATTGTTTTTAAAAATTCAAGTAAGAATTCGAGAGCTTTTTGAGAGAAAGCATATTTCATTTTTGTGCGTTTTAGACGAGGATTTAGATTAAATTTTTTAACCAAAAGCAAATCTTTATTTTTTATGCTGATAAAGACTGTCCCTACGGGCTTTTCCGGAGTGCCTCCTGTCGGACCGGCAATGCCTGTAATACAGAGAGCAATGTCGCATTTTGTTTGTATAAAAAGCCCTTGAGCCATTTCACGTGCGCATTGTTCGCTGACGGCACCTTGGGTATTAAGAGTTTCTTGAGAAACGTTAAGAAGTTTTGATTTTACTTCATTTGCGTATGTAACGTAGTTTTCTTTAATAAATGCGGAACTACCGGAAACATCTGTGAGGCGTGAACTTATAAGTCCGCCGGTGCAGGATTCCGCTGTTGAAACAATTAAACCCTTTTGGGTTAAAATCTTTGCAATTTTGTATTCGGGTTTGGTAAAAAACATCTTTAGCATAGTTATATTTTAACAAAAAAAAATGAAATTCGAAAAATTCGAAAAAGGGTGTTTTTGTTGATCCCCGTCATGGGGTGTACCGGCACAGGGGGTTGATTTTTTTGAAACATGGGTTATAATGATAATGTAATTAATAAACCAGGAGGTATTTTATGAAAAATTTATTTACCCGAGCAGGGGGGGGGGGCGTTAGGTCTTAATCTTACTAAAGACGCGCTTTTAGGTTCTCAGAATTGTGGGGCGTTAGGTTCCAAAGGTAGTCAAGGAGCGGATTTTGCTCTTGAAGACAAGGGGGCGTTAGGTTCCAATCTTAGTGAGGACACGGATTTAGGTCTTGAAAATTTTAACGGGGCGTCAAAAGCCCGTCATTTAAAGTCCACATTGGATGCGCAACATATTCTACCATGTCATTGCGAGGAGTGCGTCAGCACGACGTCGCAATCTTATGACATAGAAAAAAGAAAAGACATAGGATCGCGACGGC
>JAFUZZ010000003.1 GCA_017476325.1 bacterium
GACATTCCCGAAATAATTAAATTTATCAAACCATAAGAAATACCTCAACAATTGACCCGTTTTGTTGAGATGTTTTTTAATTATTTTTTTGGGGGCAATTTTTTTATAAAAAAATACTTTATATAACTAAGGAAAAGAATATTTTCTAATAAAAAGCAATGAATATTTCTTAACGTCGAGCAAAACCATTGTGGTTATTGCAATTTATCTGTTTGTTAAGAAATATTAATTGACATGGAACAAAAAAAGCAATTTTTTTTACTTAACTCACTTTATATAAGTACGAGAGCAAGAGAGGATTTCAAAACAAGATGTCAATGTTATTTTCACAAGTTGCAGCAGACGCTTACAAAACTTCTTCTCAAGCTATTAACTCAGAATCAAGAAAAGACGTTAGAGCTAAATCTTTAAAAGGTATCATGAAAGAATCTTTCTTCCACGGTGCTTCTTTTATGGGTTCTAATTTCATCGCTTAATAATCACGAAAGGATTATAAAAAAGATTTAATTACCATTTAGGTAAAGGAATAAGACTTTAATTTAATACTCTCTCTCTCTCAATTATTTAAACGCAAGTTTAACACCTCCCAAACGGGAGGCTTTTTTTTGCAGCCGAGCAAATCCAAGACAGCGGATTGCGAGCTGAGGCTGGAGAGTTTTAGCAATGTGATTATATCACATTGCTAAAACTCGGAATTGCCGTTAAATGCGAGCAACCAAGAAAGTGAGAGTCGAACATCAACAACAAAAATGTTGAATTTTTGTTTTGATGTGAGCGTTGCCATTTAACGCAAAATGTATGGTATAATTATTTTATGAAATTTTATGATTTTTTGACAGGAGCGTTAATTGCATTAATTATTATTTTAATAGGTTTGCCGGAGTTAATTGAAATACGTGCAATTGTAATTCAAGATTTTGCAATTGTTTGGTTTATGTTATATACATTTATATTTCTTGCAATTTGGTTTTATTTTATTAATAAAGCCAAAAATAATTTAAAGCGGCAAATATTGATAATCATTGCGGGAATGGCTATTTTTGGCGGAATTTTATTTTTGATATGTACATTATAAGTAAAAAAAAGCCGCCTTTTAAGGCAGCTGTAAATTTGGTTTTTGGTTTTGGTTATTTTTGGTTTGGTTTTTTATTTAGAAACTTTTTTAAACAAATTTGAGAACCAGCCTTTTGCACTTGCTGTAGCATTAGCTGCTGTTTCTGCAACATTTGTATTTTTAGCGGCACTTAGCAAGTTTTTACCTTTTTTAATTCCAAAGAATGCAAGTGTACCAACGATTGCCACTGTAGCTGCTTTTTTAAGGAAGTTCGTATCTTTTAATTTTGATTTAACTTTTGAAGAAAAAGTATCTTTTTGAGGTTGTGATTGCATTTGAGTACCACCCAACATAGTAGGATAATTTAATCCTATCGGACTTGGATTGTTCAAAAATGCTGCCGCATCAAAATCAAGCACTCCGCCTGTCATTAAATAATCCATTGAATGTGGCAATGTCATAACCTAACCTTGAACTCCTATACTGACATGTTTATAAAGTTTTTTTTTGAAAAAAAATTGCCTAATAAATTTTTATTTGTTAAATTATATTACATAATGATTAATTTTTTAAAAAAGAATATATATTTTTTCGGAATTTTATTATTCGCCGTATTGGCCGTTGTAATTACGTTTCAGCATAATATAGGTTTAATTATCGACTGCGGCAGAGAGGCATATTATCCACAAGAAATTCTTAACGGAAAAGTTTTATATAAAGACTTATTCACTATTTATGCTCCGTTTGCATATCTTTTCAACGCTTTTTTATATAAAATTTTTGGTATAAACCTTAATGTACTCTGTGCGGCGGGTTCTGTTTGCGCAATTTCAATTATTGCAGGTATCTTTTTAATTACGGAAAAATTGTTAAATTCAAAAATAGCTTTTTGTATTAGTATTTTTGCAATAGTAATAGGAATTTTTCCTGTTCATGTATTCAATTACGTATTTCCGTACGCTTTTTCAATGACATACGGACTTGCGGCATTTGTATTTTCATTATTATTTTTAATTTGCTATATAAATAAAAAATCAAATATATATGTTTATTTAAGCTTATTTTTAGCGGGGCTTTCGGTTTGCTGTAAATACGAATTTTTACCGTATTTATTCGTTTATGTGCCTGTATTTTTAAGGTTAAAACCAAATTTTAACGTAATTTTTAAAGGTTTGCTAAGTTTTGGATTAATTCCTGAAATGTGTTTTGCGTTTTTGTTTGCAAAAGGTCTGACGTTGCATGCTTTAATAAATTCTATAAACATTATTTTGAACATGTCCAATACACAGACGTTAAAATATTTTTATATGCATTCCGGAGTTTTTCCGCACAAATTCACCGTTATTCTTGTAATTTCAACATTTTTGGCGCTATTTGTACCATTTTTTGTATATATAACTCCTATTTTATTTAAAAATAAAATTAAAAATCGAATAGTACCTGTTATTTGTACATACACAGCTTTTTGTTTAATGATATTGTTCAAAAACGGTTTGGCATACGACATATTTTTTTCAATGACGATAGTTTTATTTTTTGCGGCATTTGCCAATTATAAAAAATTGCTTGAAAACCTAAGTTTATTTGTTGTTGTAATAAGTGTTTTACTTATTAGTATAAAAGTTTTTTGGGGTATACTTTTAAATTCTTACGGAATTTATTATTTGCCGTTTATAATTATTGCCATTGCATTTATTTTTAAAGACAGATTTACGGAAGAAGAATGGAATCATATTGCGTTTTATGTATTGGTTTTGGCCTTTTTAATCGGTTTTAACAATTTAAGCTTAATATCTGCAAAAAAGACTGTTATTTCTACATTAAAAGGCAAAATATTTGTTGAAAAAAAATATGAAACCACAAATCAATTATTGGATTTTATACAAAAAAATACTGCAAAAAACGATAAAATAGTAATTTTTCCTGAAGGAATGATGATAAACTTTTTGTCAGAAAGAAAAACGGATGATTTTTATAACTCATTTTTGCCATTGTATGAAGAAACTTTTGGTGTAGGAAATTTTCGCGAACATTTTGAAAAAAACATGCCAGAATATATAATTTTTAACTCATGGAATTCTTCAGACTACTACTTTAGTATAATTTGTGAAGATTACGGTTTTGATTTTTGTGAATTTGTCAAAAAAAATTATAACGAAAAAATCAAGCTATCAGGCGATTTCAGCTATATCATTTTTAAAAAGAAATAAAACCCCTTGACGACAATTGTAAAAAAATGTAAACTTTTTCATGACTTTTACCACAAATCATTAAACTTTTAATGTGAGTTAGCCGATAAAGAACATGTCGAAAGTCGAAAAGGGTAGAAAATATGGCTGATATGTTAAATCAAAATTTGAATAATAAAGCCTTACAAAACGGCAGCAATAATTTGCGTCCTTCAAAACCGTTCGGCTTGAACGTTAGAGTTCCTGAAAGAACTATCCAACAAATTAGCGAAACTGTTAAAACAAATGCAACTTCAGGTGTAAATACTATTTTCAAATATCTTGAAAAGAATGAAAATGTATTTGACGGTACTGTTGCAAGACAATTAGATAATTTGTTCGTACAAGATTTCAATACAAAACAAATCCTTAAAAACTCTGAAACAACTGAAAACAGAGCAACTTTTGTAATGGATATGTAATTAGATTTTATAAATTTCCTTATTCCTTATTCCCTATTATTAATTTTATTTAAGACCTGACATTGTGTCAGGTTTTTTATTATGCCTGATTGCCGTAAATTAAAAATTTCAACCGTGCAAAATTTTCTTTTATTTATTCCCTTTACAATTTTATTTCAGTTTCTCCCTGCCCCTCGTTTTTTATAAAACTTTTTCTCCCCCTTGCATTTCATTTCCAAATATGCTATATTGAAAGAGAAACAAAAAGGAGAAAAATACTATGGACAGACGATATAGCATAGGGGGGGGGGGCAAAATCCTCTTATAGTAAGAGCTTTAACGATTTTAGCTGTCGTAATTTTATAAATTTTTGTCGAACCAATTTTAAAAAGACTTTGGCATTTACTCTTGCGGAAACCTTGATTGTCATGGGCATAATTGGCGTTGTTGCGGCATTAA
>JAFUZZ010000053.1 GCA_017476325.1 bacterium
AGCAGATTGAGTAGCCAAAGTTGTTCTTTGTTGGTTAATTTGTTGACCTTGGTATTCTATGTCATTTTTTCTTGCTTGCAACATGCAATATCTTACTTGTGATGCTGACATTCCCATTTGACTTACCCCCTGCAGCGCTTTCGCTACATCTTTTCTTTGACCTGTTTAGGTCGCCCTTATTCCTTACATGTTCTTTATCGGTATATTAATGAAAAATCTTTAATCTTCCACATATTTTTATTAAGAATTGTTAACAACGTAAAACCATTGCAAACAGAACGTTTTGGGGCTATTTTTATTTTTAAAAAATTTTTCTAAAAATTAAATTAAAAACATGCTACAAATCCGTTCCCGCATGCTTTTGCGGAGAAAGGATTGGCATGCTAAAATTTTCACACAAAAATTTATTAATCGTGTGCAAATTTTTTGAGATTAGAAAAATATTTTGCCATTTCGGAATACAGTTTCGGAAAAAATTCAAAAAGAGTGTAATCTTCAGGATTTTTTATTTTTGACTCAATTTCAAAAGATTTTTTCTCATCATTTGCCGAATTTTTTAATGCTTCAAAGAAATATTTTTTAGTGTATTTCCCAAAAAATTTGTCTTTTAAAAATTTTTGAGGAGAGCCTGAACATTCCTGTTCAACCTCTTCCAATGCGGCTGCAAATTTTTGATAAAGTTCGTAGGATGAATTTATACCTAACTCTTTATAAAATTGCTTATCCGTAAACTCTTTAGGTTTTGCCGAATAGTTAAAATACGGATAAAACTTGCTTTCAAATTGATGAAATAAACTTGCCGGAACTTGTTCTTCAATCGGCGTATTTAGTTGCTTATACCTTTGGGAAGAAAAAATATTTTGAAAATTTCGTTTAAAAGCATGCTGTAACTCATGGATAGTTGTTTCCGCCAAGAAATTTTTATCTTCCTTACTTCCTTTCGCATAGGCAAATTTAACAAAAATTTCTATTGGTGTCCCTTTTCCGTTTGGCGGCACAGTCAATCCTGCAATATTTTTAAATTTATTAATTGTTTCTTGCGAATAGTTTTTGGCACGCATACTCTCTTCAAGTTTAGAAATATCTTTAACCAAAATACTATCTTTAGCCTCTTTTGGCATAACATTATTTATGGCATATTGGACGGTCTCCTCAACCATAGTTCCTTTTTCAATAAAATATCGAATATATTTATTAACGGTTTGTAACTTTTCTTCAATTTGTTTATCAGTCAAAACCTCATTAGGCAAAAGATATTTAAGTCCTTTTTGCGCATATTTTTCTTTTATTTTTTGCGCACGATGCAAGGCTGCCTGAGGATTATTTAACCCAAAAGAAATATTACTGTATGAATTCTTCGACATCATACAGTAATAAAGTATTTTTATCAAAAAAAATTGCCTTGCGAAATCTTAATCTCCTTCGTAATGAACCATTGAGACAATTCTGCAGTCTTTAGGCATTTTCTTTCTGCCGCCCAAATCATCAAGTTCAATGATGAAAGCACAGCCTACAATTTCGGCACCCGTTCTTTTAACGAGATTACATGCCGCCGCCGCGGTTCCGCCTGTTGCCAACAAATCATCCACAATCAAAACTCTGTCGCCTTTTTTTAGCGCGTCGGCATGAATTTCTAAAGTATCCGTTCCATATTCCAATTCATAAGTCTCGCTCAGAGTTTCTGCCGGTAATTTGTTTGGTTTTCTTATCGGGATAAAGCCCGCATTAAAAATATAGGCAAGAGGCATGCCGTAAATAAATCCTCTCGATTCTAAACCCGCTATGTAATCAATCTTTTCGTTTTTAAATTGTTCCGCAAGATAATCTACAGATTGTTTAAGGGCAACATTATCCTTTAATGCCGTTGTAATGTCTCTGAAAAGTATCCCCTTTTTGGGAAAATCAGGAATTGTTCTAATTTTATTTCTAACTTGTTCCACCAATAATTCTGTCATTTTTTCTCCTTAAACTTTTTGTAAATTTTGTTTTCTGTTGTTTTCTTCTTCCAATATTAAACCATGTGTTGTTTTGCCCCAATTCATATCTTTTTTCTTGAAAAGAATTTTAAGACAAATGAATATTACAAGCGGGAACCAAACAATGCAAATAAAAACAGATGTTTCAACCGCTTGTTTAATAGCCTGCCAAGGTGAAAGTTTATCAAGTTTTCTTAAGCTGTGTCTTGAAGCGAGCATAAAACCCAGCGCTATTGCAAATCCGACAATTAAAGACGATATAACTCCGTTAATAGGAGCTTTATGCGTTGCGGCTTGAAACGTATGAAAACATATTTCCATAATAATCCATGCAGGCATTAAAAATTCCGAAATGTACGCTGTCATATCCAAACTTGCACGCAAGGACATGTCTTTTGAAAAAAGAACATCCGTAAAATATTCCAAATATCGTCTTATACTTCCCTCAAGCCATCTGCGGCGCTGACGCATAAGCGGAATAAAATAAATAATTGCCTCTTCATAAACTATTGCATCAGGGCAATATCTTACGTCCCATCCTTTTATTTGGAGTCTTGTTGACATATCCAAATCATCAACGATTGTGTAATTGTTCCACCCGCCGATATCATCAAGAGCGGTACGTTTTATCAACTCTCCGTTTCCGCGAAGTTCAACCGCACCCTTTACTGCATCTCTGCCGATTTGGAAGTGGGCATCAAGAGTTTGTTCGTTGTTTTGACAGCGTGTCAACAGGTTATAATCTTTGTTTGAGCAAACTTTTCTTGCCTGAACTGCACCGACATCTGCCTCTTCAAGATGCGGAACAAGTTTGGATAAGAAATCTTTTTCCACTCTTGCATCTGCGTCAAATACTAAAACAGCCTCGCCTTTTGCTATTTGCAACGCATCATTTAGAACTGCCGATTTGCCGGGAAAAGCGTCTTTTTGTCTGTATAGACATTTTACATTGGCATGTTTTTCTTCAATCCTTTTTAGCACTTCTGCTGTGCCGTCGGTACTTCTGTCATCAATAACTATAAGTTCGTAGTTTTCGTAATCAAGCTGTAATATGTTTTCAACTGTTGATTTAATTACGGAGGCTTCGTTGTGAGCAGGAATCATTATTGATATAAAAGGTTTAAAATCATGATTAATCACAAGAGGTTCTTTTCTCAGTTTTCGTTTTTTATGAACCGTTGCAAGCTGCATATAGCACATGTAAATACTCATTAAAACGAGCAGAACAACGAGCCCCAAAAGAGTGTCAAAATAGTTTTGGAATACATAAAGACAGCATCCCAACCCCAAAATTATTAAAAATAAAAGGACTCTTTCTTTCATCTTTTCACCAAATAAATTGCATGCTTGTGGTCGCATGCTCTTACATTGTATCAAAAAATAATTGAAATTTCCCAAAAACATAAAGTTTTATTAATTTTCGTAAACATACTTGTATTTTAAAAAAGTTCTTATATAATAAAAGATGTACACATAGGAAAGGGGTTTACAAACATGAACAAAGAAGAATTAGTACAAGAAGTTGCAAAAAAAGCAAGCGTTACACAAAGAGAAGCAGTAGAAGTTCTTAATGCTTTGGTAGAAACTGTACAAAAAACAGTTGCAAAAGGTGAAAAAGTTACTTTGGTAGGTTTCGGAACATTCGAACGCAGAGAAAGAGCTGCAAGAAACGGAAGAAACCCTCAAACAGGTAAATAAATTAAAATAGAAACATAAAAAGTTCATGCATTCTAAGCAGGTAAAAAATTCAAATCTGCTGTAAACGGCTAATTTCTTTGAAGTTATATAATGCGCCTTGGCATTCGCCAAGGCGCGTTTGTTATGAAATGTTTAAAATTTATTATAATAGGGGCTTGAAAAGTTTTGGAACATAGTATATAATGATTATGTTACAAGAAAATAGGAGGTTACTTATGAACAAATTATTCACCCGAGCAGGGGGGGGGGGCGTTAGGTTCCAAAGGTAGTCAAGGAGCGGATTTTGCTCTTGAGGATAAGGGGGCGTTAGGTCTCAAAGGTAGTGAGG
>JAFUZZ010000004.1 GCA_017476325.1 bacterium
TCTCGAATTTTTCGATTCACGTTTTTTCCAACTTACTCGATATATTCACTCGAAAAATTCGGGCTGTGTGTGCTATCATATTAGACTCCTTTTGTCTTTCATGTGTTTGAACCAGCACACCCTTGTGATATTTGTAATTTTTTTGGTATAATCATGTTATGAAAAAATTTACTATCTTATTATTAACCTTATTAACCTTTCAAGCGACATGCTTTGCGCTGCCTAATCCCGAATATTTAAGGCAGGACGCTCTAAACTCTAAAATAAAAGAAGTGGCAAAGGTTAAATCCGTAAAAACCGACAGACGCGCCGGAACTTTAAAATTCCAAACAGTTACTTTTATAACAGATGACAAAACTTTTAAAGGAAAGTGTGTTTCACAAAAAAGAACTCTGTTCCATCGCAGACAAATTATCGGCGGACTTTATTTTAGTCCTAAAAAGGGAGAACTTGTCTATGTTACAGTCAAAAATGACAACGGAGACATAACAACATATCAACCGCTATCAGAGTCCGAGGCTGAAAAATTTAAAGCTAATCCGCAAAAAATAAGATACAGTATCGGAAAAGCTTATTTGGAAGATTAGAGAGTGTTCACTATAAATGCTAAATTTTCGTCATTACGAGGAACAAAGTGACGAAGTAATCCCTGTTAATTTTTGCTCAGGATTGTTTCACTACGTTCGCAGTGACGAATAGTGTGAACACTCGCTAGTTTGAAACCTCACCCTTAACACACCATTTCAAATACTTTTCATCAAATTCTACACCTTTGATTTTGATGTTTGAACCTTTTTGAAGCAAAACCTCACGTTCATCATCCATGCAAGAATTAATAACCAACGGCTCTATGTATGCTGCCTTTGTATTTGGCGCGGTTGTAAGTTCCCAATAGAAACCGCTGTGTCCAAACTCGTTGCACAAATCTTTCGATATCGTTGTTGACATAAAGGACGGTTGATGTGCTATAACTTCATTATCCAAAAACATTTCATTAAGCTTTTGAAGTCTCTTTTTGTCAAAACGTGCCTCTTCTAATTCTTTTTCCAAATCAATAGTCTTGCCGTTATTTAATTGAACTTTATTAAGAACTTCAAAACCCTCACCGCGATAGAGTTTTACATTTTCTTTTATGACTTGTTTGTTTAAATATTTTGAAATTTTTTTTATTTCACTATTAATCGTTTTGTCTTTTATATTACTTTCACCGCGCAAAACCCCATTTATTCCTCCGCAATGTATCCCTTTATAATGCCGAAAAGCATCAAGAGTTGCAGCATTTTTCGGTGGCTTTGTAACAAGGTTTCTAAAAAGTTCCGAATAGTCTTTATTATCTTGATATATTTTGTTTGCATCTCTGTATTGACGGGAATTTTGGCTTAAAACGTTAAACAGTAAAAACATTCTTTCAAAATATTTGCACACAAATTCTTTTGTTTTTCCCAAAGCCAAAAACCCTTGAAAATCCTCCTGTCTTTCGGCACTAAACGGGGTTTGTGCTATTTTGGCTATATCTGACGCATAGTGACCCGTTTTTCCGGAAAGCATAAAAACATCAAGTGAACTAAGATTTTTTTGTACGGTGCCATGCAAATCTCTTGAGAAATGATGTTTCAAAAACTGCGATTTCATTTCTTTTGCCGTAAGCGGTGTCGGTATATTTTTAAGCGCGGATATTGCCATAATCTAATTCGAAACCTCCGCTTGTATAATCCATGTTCCATGGTCATAGAACATATCATTTATCTTTATTTTTGAACCCTTTTGCAAAAGAACTTCATACTCATCAAGCCCCGGACTAATATCCGCAAATGCGCCTTTTGTATTCGGTGCGGTTTTAAATTCAAATATACACCCTTTATCACGCGGAGCACTAAAAGAGAAAGCGCTTGCCGTATTTCTCGATAAAGATGTTGACAAAAATCCCGGTTGTATCGCTGATAATTCGTTGTCCAAAACAAATTCGCGAAGTTTATCTATTTCTTCATTTTCACAAGAATTTGCCGCATCAAACATTTTTTTCGCCAAATTGATTGTTTTTCCGTCAGAAGTTTTTACGTCCGCAAGAGAATAGGTTATATTTTCTCCTCTGTAAAGCGATATAGGTTCTTTGATAACCTGCGTATCTATGAAAGAAGATATATTCCTTATCTTGTTATTTATAAAAAATCTGTATAGAGCAAAAGACGGTTCCGTACTTCTTAATTCATCATTAATATACGCAAATCCATTCCCTTTATAACTTTTGAGGGCATCATAACTTGATGGATTAGGCGGATTTGAAGCATAATTTTGGAAAACCTGAACGCATTTTTGATTATAGTCTAATACTTTTTTAACTTCTTTGTAGTCTTTTCCTTTTGTAAGAAAAGAAAACATCATAAATAGTTTATTAAAATTGTTCTTTGAATATTCTTTATTATTACCTTTTTCCAAGAAATCTTTTAAATTTTCCTGTTCCTGTTGTTTTAAAGGCTGACACATTTTTTCGTATAAGTCTAATCCGTAATCATAATTTCTTATTCCATAAGGTTTCATGACATCTTTAAACTCTTTAGCGGAAAATTTCTTTTTGAAACCCCCTTTTTTATTTTTTTTGAAATTATTTTCCGTTAGTAAATTTTCAAATTCTTCCGTACTGATTTTATTGTCTGTGGATTTTGAAACAACATTTGATACAAAAATCTTTTCCAAATGTTTATCGGATTTTTTGGACAAACCCGTACAAAACAGTGACTTTAGTGACTCCATAAAAGACAAAGCCGATGTTTTTACAACCGTCTTCGGATTTTTTACAAACTTGTCAGGTCGAGTAACCAAATTCCCTTTAAAAGAAATTTGGTTTTTGTAAACAGGAAGATAATTAAAGTTTTTTACACCTTGAACTTTCATATCCACTTTTGTAAATACAAAACAAAAAAATAATTGCCCAAAATTTTACAACATTTTACAAAAGTTATAAATTCATCAAATAAAAAATCTGATTGATGTATAATTGAAACGAGGAGAGAAAAATGGAACTAACACACAGAAACATATTTTCAAACATAAAAGGGGATATATTTGGCGGAATAACAGCCGGAGTAATAGCATTGCCTTTGGCACTTGCTTTTGGTGTGGCATCGGGAGTCGGTGCGGCAGCGGGGTTGTACGGCGCGATTATGGTGGGATTGTTTGCTGCTGTTTTTGGCGGAACAAAGACCCAAATCTCAGGTCCTACAGGCCCGATGACAGTCGTCCTTGCTTCAATTATTGTTTCTCATCCCGGAAATATGAATGCAATATTTTTATCAATATTTTTGGCAGGTTTAATCCAAATTGTTTTTGGTATTACAAAAATCGGAAGTTTTATTAAATACGTTCCGTATCCGGTTATATCAGGATTTATGAGCGGAATAGGAACTATCATTATAATTTTACAGGCAGGAGCTTTACTCGGTTTACAATCAAGCGGAAGTACTTACGAATGTATTAAGAATTTTGTAACAAATTTAGGCAGCACTAATTTTCATGCCTTATTTTTGGGGTTAATTACTTTGGCAATAGTATTTTTTACTCCTAAAAAAATATCCAAGGTATTTCCTCCCGCATTAATTGCATTAATTGCGGTAACATTGATAAGTATCATTTTTAAGTTTAATGTTCCGACAATTTCCGATATTCCGGCATCATTACCTGCGTTTAAATTTCCTCAAATAACGGGAGAACTGTTAAAATCAATTTTACCGATAGCGTTTACATTAGCGGTTTTAGGTTCTGTTGATTCACTGTTGACATCTTTGGTGGCAGATTCAATAACCAAAACGAAACACGATTCAAATAAAGAACTTATCGGTCAGGGTATCGGAAACATGATGGCCTCTCTTTTTGGCGGAATTGCAGGTGCGGGAGCAACCATGCGAACGGTTGTAAACGTCAAAGCAGGCGGCAGAACACAACTTTCCGGTGTTGTTCATTCCTTGTTTTTAATTACCATTTTGCTTGGGGCGGCACCTTTGGCAAAAAACATTCCAAACGCTGTTCTTGCGGGTATTTTAATAAAAGTTGGCGTCGATATTGTTGATTATAAATTTTTAAAAGTCATAAGAACCGCTCCGAAACGTGACCTTTTTGTAATGTTATGGGTTTATTTTGTAACCGTTTTTTACGATTTAATTTTTGCTGTCGGAACAGGAATTGTTTTGTCCGCCGTTCTTTTCTCTATTAGTATTGCGCAGCAATTCAACTTGCAAATAGATGATATTTATCCGATTGACGAGAACAATGATGACAATATTGAAGAGAAATCAAAATATGCAATACGCGTTATTGACGTAAAAGGGATTTTATTCTTCGGGTCATCTTCTCAAATGGTTGCAAGCATTGACGATACACTTGGAACAAAATATCTGATTATAAATTGTGAACAAATTTCCACAATGGATATTTCTGCGTCATTTGCGCTTGAAGATATGATTGTAAACCTGAGAACGCGCGGAATTACTGTGCTTTTAGTACTTAAAAACGAAAAAATTAAGCGTAAACTTTGGGATTTGGGAACAATTTCAATTTTGGGAAAAGAAAACGTTTTCTTTGACCGTTCAAGAGCAATTAAAGAGGCAGAAATAAGATTGGGTAATAAGTAGACTATTTTCAAATAAAGAAAAATCACAGCCCTCTTTTTAATAATTTTTTAACGGAGTTGTTTCTTTAGCAGTGACAACCTCAACTTTATCTTGCAAAAGTTTATACAAGGTTTTCAAGACAGGAATTTCGCTCTCAAAATGACCGATATCTATTAAAATAATTTCCGACTCCAATGCGGTGTGATACTTTATATCTCCGGTAATTAAAATATCTGCGCCGTTTTCTTTTGCAAGGTCTTTAAACTCACTTCCGCTGCCCGCACAAAATGCTATTCTGCTAACGGTATCAAGGTTGTTATTATTTGCCACCCGAATATTGAAAAGGTTTAAATTAATCTTTAATCGTAAAATCAAATCGTTTAACGCGATTTTATCGTTGACAATACGTAAAAAATCTCCGACCTTTTCAACGTCTTTATACCCCAAAATATCAATGATTGTGTCGGTTGTTCCGCCGTCTGCTTTATCTAAATTCGTGTGAGCGGAATAAACCGCCATATCATGCCCAAAATCAAACGGGATGTAAAAAAGAGGATGATGAGCCAAAATCATATCGCAATTCTGTTCTTTTGCCTGTTTAATTATATTTTTTGTAACGCTTAAACAAAGCATAACTTTGTTTATTTCCTGTTTTTCCGTTAAAATTTGCCACCCGCAATTATCCCAGGTCTCTTGTGTTTCAAGGGGCGCAAAAGTTTCAATAGTTCTTATTAAATCATTTTTCTTCAAAATAAGGCTCTCCGTAAAATTTATCCGTATTTATTATCACCCAAAAAGAAAATTTGTTCCATAAATTCTTATAAAATGTCCTATTTTAATATTGACAATTAGTCAAAAATGCTTTAATATTTAGAAAAGAAAGAGAAGTTCAAAGTATGCACAAAAGATGGTATGATGTTGATCCGACGGTCAGTTTAGCAGTTAGTTTAATCAGGAATTCTGATGAAGAAACACAGGTGAAGTGTGCCGAGTTTATTGTCGATTATGCAAAAGAACACAGTATTAAGCTTAAAGGGAATACGCTTAACGATGCTTTCAATTACATTTTGAGGCGCTGGTACGATAAAAATATGCTTATTGCTAAGGCTTTTGATTATTTTGAATGTGCATCACTTGACATAAAAAAAGAGTTGGCATTGGATGTAATTAATTTTCTTCAAAATTCGTCTATGAAAGGTTACTAAATGTATAGTAAACAAGAAAATATCCTTTTGTTATTGGAAAACAGAACAAAGGTTTTAGATAAAAAAATTGCTCTTGGTATTAGTTCGTCTTTCGGATGGAATGAGTTATCGTTTCAAGGTTTGGGATCACTTTCAAGACGTCTGGCATGCTTCCTTATTGACAAAGGTGTTGATAAAGGTGACAGAATTTCTATTTTGTCAGAATCAATTCCCGAATGGGGTGCGGGACTTTTTGCATCTGTTTTGTCAGGAGCAATTACAATTCCCATTGACATTAAACTGACAGAAACAGAAATGAAAACCATTCTTGAGGCCGGACAGCCTAAAATACTTTTGGTTTCAAAACATTTCTTTGAAATGGGTTTGAAATTGAAAGAACAAGTTCCTTCCATTGAAGAAATAATTGTTTTAAACGGCGGCGGTTCCGTTACAAATTACCCTTGTCTGTACAATTTGCCGGAAGAAAATCCTAATTACAAGTGGCGTCACAGGGGTTTGAATACAACGGCGTTTATAATTTATACTTCAGGGACAACGGGGGTTCCAAAAGGGGTTGAAACTTCGTTTAAGAACGTTGTTTCTCAAATTAGAGCGCTTGAAAATTGTTTTGATTTAGGCATTGAAGATAAGTTTTTATCAATTTTACCGATGAATCATTTGTTTGAATTGACTGTCGGATTTTTAAATTTCTTATGCAAAGGTTCGTCAATTTATTATTCTAAGAGTTTAAAACCCAAAGACATTTTCCATGTAATGCAAGAAAAACAAATTACTTTTATGATTGTTGTTCCGGCATTTTTAAAACTTTTAAAAAGCAGCATTTTATCAGAAATTAATCAACAATCAAAGTTTTTACAAAATTGGTTTGAAATTAAATATCTATTTGCAAAATTTTTACCGTCACACAGATTAAGACGACTTTTATTTAGAGATATACATAAGAAGTTTGGCGGAAAGTTTAAAGGATTTTTATCAGGCGGAGCGCCTTTAGATATTGAAGTTGCAAAATTTTTCGAACGTGTCGGACTTGTAATATATGAGGGTTACGGGTTATCGGAAACGAGTCCTGTTGTGGCATTAAACTGTAAAGGTGCAACGAGGTTAGGTTCTGTCGGAAAACCAATTCCCGGAGTAAGTGTCAAACTTGATCCGAAAACATCTGAGTTATTAGTCAAAGGTGACAATGTAATGAAAGGTTATTACAAACGTCCTGATTTGACGGTTGAAGTTATTGACAAAGACGGCTGGCTGCATACGGGAGATGTTGCCAAAATAGATAAGGACGGATTTATTTATATTACGGGTAGAATTAAAAACATGATTGTGCTTGACGGTGGGAAAAAGGTTTTCCCTGAGGATTTGGAAGCGTTGTTCATGAAAAACCCTAATTTTGCGGAGGTTTGCGTTTTTGGAGCAAAACTTAAAGGCGGACAAAAAGACGGAACGGAAGATGTTTTTGTGGCGGTAGTGCCGACAGAAGAATATCGAAACAGATTTAGTGACGAAAAAGAACTTGAAAAAGATGTTAAAAAGGAAATAAAGACTATGAGTCAGCAAATTTCAAGTTATAAACGTCCGAAAAACGTTCTTGTTGCAAAAGAACCTTTTCCGCGTACGGCAACGAGTAAAATCAAACGAAAAGAAGTTAAAAAAATTCTTTTAGGATAAAAAATAGGGACTATTTTATAAGTCCCCATTTTTGTTTTTAATAATCCATTTTGTAGCCGTTTTTTACGAGATAAATACCGCAATATTGCCCGGGACCATCTTTGCTGCAATTAGAATTTATTTGTTCATCAGTTTTATCAATGCCAAAAGGATAGATTTTTCTGTCTTTTTGGTCAAAAACAAACCACCAAATATCTCGTCCGTAAATGTTAGGACCTTTTGAACCGTTTGCATCAACAACTATATGTTGAACAATATCATCGTCAACATGATGTGTCAGATAAAAATTTACACCCATACCATCACTTAATAAAATTTTATACTGCGCCAATGAGTCATCGTGATTTCCGTTAGTACCATATAAGTAAGTGGTTTTTTTAGGCATACAGCCAAGATTAGATGCTGTTCCGCAATTTTTTATTATATTAAAATACGGTAACCAGTATTTTTGTAAATAGGTTTCATCATAAGGTCCTGTTGGTTCGTCCCAAGTGTTTGCAAAACCGTTATGTGCTTCCGATAACTCAAAAGCATTTGTTAAAATTCCCCACGCTTTTTGAAATCCTGAAACATACTGTTTATTTTGATAACTTTGCATTAGGGTCGGAATGGTAAGTGCTGCAACAACACCGATTATACCGAGAGTGATTAGGACTTCGGCGAGGGTAAAGCCCCTGAGGGGCACCAAAAGAGACCGCCTATTTCGCAAATTTTTGACGTAAGATATTAACACTAAAGCATGATGTTTCCAATCA
>JAFUZZ010000005.1 GCA_017476325.1 bacterium
AAATTGTTCATAAAATACCTCCTGGTTTATTAACTACAATTTCATTATAACCCATGCCTCAAAAAATTTCAACCCCATGATGGGGACCAACAGAAACAGCCTTTTTCGAATTTTTCGACTCACATTTTTTTCAACATACTCGATATATTCATTCGAAAAATTCGGGCTGTGTGTGCAACCATATTAGACTCCTTTTGTCTAATATGTGTTTGAACTTGCACACCCCTTGTAACGTTTTTTAGTACATGGGGTTGTATTTTTTTTGAATATGTGTTATTATCAAAATGTAGATTTTTATTTTATATTATTATTGGTTAGAATTTATAGCGAAAATTATTGTTTTAGTTTAATTAAAAGAGTTTAGAGGAAATCCCCTAAAAAGAGGCTACTAAGTTATGTATGTAAACAAATGTATCAAGTGCGGCAAGGAGTTTGAAACAAAAAACCCAAAACGTGTAATATGTCCGGAATGCCTATACGCAGAACGCTCAGCGGAAATATCAAACGAAATAAAAGAAGATACAAACGGACAAGGGCAAGGGCAAGAACAAAGACAATCGTTCTATAGCAGTTATTCCTATAATTCGCCAAACGACAATCAAGACTCTCAAAGGAGTTTCGGAGGATATGAAAGAAATAACCGTCAAAACTCCTACAACAGCGGAGGATACAATCGTAACAATTACGGTGACAGGCGCCCGCAACAAAACCGTTACAACCAAGGTGGGTACAGTCAGGGTAATCAAGGCGGAGGATACAATCGCAACAATTACGGTGACAGGCGTCCGCAACAAAATCGTTACAATCAAGGTGGATACAGTCAAGGTAATCAAGGCGGCGGGTACAATCGAAACAACTACGGCGACAGGCGTCCGCAACAAAATCGTTACAATCAAGGTGGACAACAAGGCGGTTACAACCAAAACAGGTTTAATAACAACAGACGTCCTAACAACTTTAACAGACAAAGACCGCGTCCGCAAAGACCACAGCAACAAAAAACTTTATTGGTTAACAGAGAACAGCTTGAACAAATAGAATTGCTCTATAAACAAATGTTGCCGTTACCAAACCCTGATGCTCATGAAGTTATCGGTGAAAAAATAGGGCTTGAACCAAGAAAAGTGTTCTTTGGCATAAATTTGGTAAGACAAAAAATGATGCTTCCGAAATTACCGTTCCCTAAACGTAAATTGGCAATTTCTCCTGAGCAAATGTTTGCTATCCAAAACCTTTATGAACCGTTGTTACCTCTTCCTCCTATAGGTTGTCACAAAATTATTGCGGCTCAACTTAAAATGGACGAGTGGCGAGTGCATGTCGGAATTGGACTTATAAGAGCAAAATTGGGACTTGACCGTTGGAACCCTGACAGACCGGATGCCCCTGAAGAGTTTAAAAAAGCGGCGGAACAAAAAGCCGAAAATCAACCAACGGAACAAATTACCGAAGAAAAACCTAAGAAAACTACGCGTAAGAAAAAAACAGAAGAGTCAACAGAAATAGAAAAATCTGACATCGCCAATGAAGAACAAGAAGAAAAACCTAAAAAGAAAACTACGCGCAAAAAGAAAGTTGAAGAATGAAATACATCTCTATAGGTAAAATTCTTAATTTTCACGGTATTAAGGGCGAGGCGAAAATAGGGTATTCAAAGTCTCAAGCGGAATTTTTGTCAACCCTAAAATCTGTTCTTATAAAAATTGATAGCACATACGAAACACTGACTATTTCATCTTGCAAGTTCAACAAAAATTTTGCAATAATGAAATTCAAGGAAATTAATTCAATAAATGATATTATCCCATACAAGGGACAACTTCTTTACGTTGAACAAACATCACTTAAAGAAAAACTCTCCGATGATGAATTTCTTATTGAGGATTTAGTCGGACTTGACGTATATAATCAATCTGACGAAAAAGTCGGAATTGTGATTGGAATTTCAAACAACGGAACAAACGATTATTTGAACATTAAAACAAAAACAAAACGAACTTCCCTCGTTCCATTTATCAAGGAACTTGTCCCAAGCGTTGATATAGAAAATAAAAAAGTTATTATAAGCAATCTTGAGGGTTTAATTGAATGAAATTCTCGATTATGACGCTTTTTCCCGAAATAATTTCAGGATATTGTAACCAAAGCATAATAAAAAGAGCATGCGAAAAAGGAATTATTGAAACAGAAATTATCAATCCGCGTGATTTTACTCTTGATAAACACAAAAAAGTTGACGATACCCCTTACGGCGGCGGTGCAGGGATGGTTTTGATGGCTCAACCGTTTGTGGACGCTTACGAAAGCATTGTCAAAATCGAAAACTCTCAGACAATTATGTTAACCCCGCAAGGCGAAATTTTTAATGACAAAATGTCAAACGAATTGGCATCTTTTGATCAAATAATTTTAATATGCGGTCATTACGAGGGGTTTGACGAAAGAATAAGAACAATAATCCAACCGAGAGAAATTTCAATCGGAGATTTTGTCTTGACGGGCGGAGAACTTCCGGCACTTTGCATGCTCGATGCAATAAGCCGTAAAATTGAAGGAACTTTGGGCAAAATAGAATCCGCGCATCATGACAGTTTTTCGGCAGGGTTACTTGAGCATGCTCAATATACCAAACCTCGTAGTTTTAGAGGACTTGAAGTTCCCGAAGTACTTTTGAACGGAAATCATGCAGAAATTGAAAAATTTAGGCTTGAGGACAGTATTGCACGCACAAAAGCAAAAAGAAAAGACCTGTTCGATAATTGGAACAAGTCTTAACCTTCTCTTTATCTCAATGTCTATTTAACTATTTGTTTGCTTTTTTAGCTTCTTTTTCCGCTAGCTTTGCTTCTTTTTTAGCGTCTTTTTCTTTTGCTTGTTGGGCTTCTTTCATTACACGTTTTGTAATTTTATCATCCGGCAAGTCGTTTCCTCTTGCAATATCATCAGGATCAACGTTCTTTAACCAAATTTCTTTTGTTGTTTCGTGTAAATATTGTTTTGAATTATCGGTGATTGTATTGATAATTTCATCAACTGATTTTCCGTTGTATTCTTCAAGTTCAGCAAATCCCAAAACTTTTTTGAAATTGTTTGCCAACACGTAAGACATATTTTTAAACGTATTGGAATCTTTTATTTGTTCAGTTTCCGCAGTTGAACTAGGATTTTCACTTGTGATATTTTTAACTTCAACTCCGTCATCAGTCAATTTTTTGTAGTTGTTTTCACCGATTTCAGGTCTTAATTTTTGCAATACTTTTGAGGTCAATTTATAACCTTGGAAATAATTATCAACATCCAACGGTTCTGCTCTGTAAGATCTGTCAAATCTAAAGCTCTTGTTATAGTTTTTACTTGCGTCAAGCGGAATATTGATATTTTCAACACCATGACCGCCGTTTTGGAAAATTAAAACTTCTCTCAATGTCAAAGGTACAGTTTTATCTTTTCTGTGTTCGCTCAAGTAATACAAGCAATATTTAAGAACATCGGCAGTACCCGTAACATCGGCTAACGCATCGTGAGCGTTTTCCATTTGTTTACAGAACAACCAGTGATATTGGAATCCCAATTTTTTCTTAGCACCCAAGAACGGATGTATTCTTTGGATTAGCAAGAATGGGTCGAGAACTTCCGCCATATTTCTTTCTTCAATTTGGTTGCCTGAATAAATATTGTGTTCTCTGATTTCTCTGTTTAACAAAGGTACGTCGAATTTTGCGTTATATGCACAAAGAACACCGTTTTTCTTATTAATTACTTTATCAGTAAATGTTTTTAAGAATTTTTCAATGGTTGGTTTGTCCTTAACCATTTCATCACTAATTCCGTGAACAGCCTCTGCACCTGCCGGCATTGGAATTTCAGGATTGATTAACTGGTCACAAACACCAAATTTTGTAACTTGACCATGTTTCATCGGAATTGTTGCAATCTGTACGATTTTATCAACTTTAGGATTTGGACCTGTTGTTTCCGTATCGAAGATTACCGCATCAAGAATTAATTTTCCTTTTTTATCTGTAATCGGAATGTCCAATTCTTTGTGATTATCTAAGTCATACAAGTATTCCAAGTTTTTAGCATAGTGCTGTTCTTTCATATAATCAGAGTTCAATGAGTGAGAAACAGCCAAAGGTGCGCGTCTGTTTTCAGGGTTATATCTTTTTACCCATTGAGTACCGAACGCAGAACCCTCTGCATAAGTTTCCGCTAATGCAAGTGAAAATCTGTGTGCGGTAATTTCGTCTTTTGTTGCTTTTACAATGTTTAAAGGTTCTGAAGCAATTTTTTCATATCCCACTTTTAAGAAGTCAATGAAATCTTTTCCTTTAGTATAAATTCCTGATCCTTGGAATTGTTTTCCGTTAACTTTTTGGATTACGTTTGTTTCTAATCTCAAACCGCCGAAACTTTGTTTATTCATGTTTAACGGAGTATAATAAACATTTGAAATTTCGTTTCTTTGAGGATAAACCGGTTTCATAGCAGCGGGTCTTGACATGTTAGCCGCTTTATAATTATTGTTTACCTTATCTGTTTTTTTAATTGATAATACTTGCATTTTTACACCTACTATACCTTTGTTCCCACTTTAAAATCTTTTCGATTTTTTAACCCTTATCGGAATTTTGTTCCGCACTTGGTTTTCTGATAGGAATTTTCTTATCCTTAATTTTTTCGTATTGAGATTCTGAGTAATCCCAGTCCATATCGAATTGTTTGATAAACACATTCTTAGCCAATGACGGTGCTTCAAAAGCAACTGATATTTCGTTGTTACCTCTTGAATATCTTTGTTTTGAAAGTTGACGTCTTTGGATAATTGCGTAGTATCCGAGAACTGTTCTCAATTCGGAAAGCGGATCTTTATCTTTTGTTTGATATTTATAATCTTTTGTTACGCCTTCTTTAGTTTTTACGGTAATCTTTTTAGATCCGTTCATAATTTCGTAGTTTTTGTCATCAAGTTCAAATTGTGCGTAACCTGATTTTTTCAATGAATTATACGCTTGTTTAAGAATATTTTTTCTGTGTTTCAAGTCGTTGTAAACTTCTTCTGAACCGTCCCATTTAATTTCATCAAGGTGAAGTTTTTCTTCATTTGCTCTGACTTGATTGAAAGATTCTTGAATTCTGCCGTCGATTTCGGCAGTTGCTAATTGATAGTCTTTTCTTCTTCCTGTTCCCAGGTTTTGGTTCAAACCTTTAGATGACCAGTTTGTAGAACCAATCATAACTTCTTTATTATCAAACACAGCCCATTTTGCGTGCATTCTTTGGTTAGTATCTTTATTTGCTTTGTAAACTCTAACAGGAACACCTGCTTCTACCAATTCATCATAAGCGTTTTCGCAATAAGGGAACTGTTGTTTAATACTTGCTTCAATGATAAACTTAGCATCAAGTTCGCCTTTTTTGTGTCTTTCGATAACTGTTTTAACAAGTTCTTTATCCGTCAAAACGAACAATTCGCCTCTCATTTTCTTACAAGTTTTGATTTTATTCATCAAATATTCACGGGAAGATTCCATGCCTTTTTCGCCGACAAGAGCAAGTTCTTTTGGTTTTGTACCCAAAACTTTGATTGCCGGAGCACTCATCGGATGAGCCTTAATCAAATCCAAACGACCTTCTTTATATCTGTTTTTAGCCTCTTCGGTGCCAAAATATTCTTTTAATAATTGATCGTATTCAACACTTTCTTGTTTAATTTCTTTGTTTTTACCTGAGTAAAGTGCTTGTTGTTCTTTGTTTAAAGGTCCTGGAGCAAGTTCTGTTTCTCCGAGTCTTTGCCATGACAACTTCCAGTCAGGGTTAAAGTGCATTGCAATTAAGTTATCAACTTCACCGTTTCTCTTACCCGGCAGAGTTTCAATGGCAACGGAACCATCATGGTTTGCCATTGAGTGTGTACCCCAGTTCATACCGCCAACAAGAGCCTTTTTACCGTCAACGATTACCAACTTAATGTGTTGTAAAGATGAACCCTGTTGAGATGCTCTCGGATAAGGAACAACGTCAATATTTTTATCCTTGAGGAATTTAATCATGTCTTTGTTTGCAAAGTGAGCAACTTTGTTTCCTTTTCCGTCAATATACCATTTGTGAGCGTCCAAAATAATTTGAACTTTCATGTCAGGATTTTCTTCTTTTTTCTTAACAATATTCCAAAGAAGCTGTTGTTGTTCTTTTGCACCCGGAACATTTTCCGCTCCGTTTTGTGACCAATATTTGCCGTCAACAGAAAGGTTTTGGAATTCAAACATTTCAACTTGTATTGACTCTTTTGCGCCCTTAACAAATTCTATTGCTTTTTTGAAATATTGACCGCCATCAATTAAAGTAGTAACTTTTGAATTTCCGACAACCGCACTCTTACTTGCAACTGCTGCGATTTGCGGTTTCAAATCCAATTTCAAATTAGCTTTGAGCCATTCTGTTGTAGGAAGTCCTGCTTTGTAAGCACGTTTTTCGATTTCATCGACCAAATTAGCAGCAATATTTGTTAAAGTTCCAAAAGGACCCTCTGTTGTCGGTTTAATAGGGTTTTGGAAAACCTGATTTGCCGCTTTGGCTGCTTTTGCCGCTTTTTGAGTTTGCACTCCGGCAAAAGAAATGTATCGGTTTCTTAATTTAGCCGAATTGTCAAGTGCTGACATTCCCATAATCTTACTAATCACTACACATACTCCTACAATTAGAATAATTACACTACTTCTATATAGGTAGTAAAACATGCCCAAGAATTTATTTAACACATGCTTTCAAACATTTTTACAAAACTTCACAAAATATTACATGAGTAATAAAAGAGGGCGACTAAAAGATGAACTTGTAGTCACCCACCCTATTAATTATTGTTAAAACTTAAACGGATAATCGTCAGGTATTTTCCAACCGTTGTTAAATATCAAAGCCGTACATGCCCCTTTTTCAGCCCCTGTACAAGAGCTAATCAATTCCGAATTAGTTTTTCCGCTAAACCATGACACCGGGACTTGACCACTTGTTGTTGTAATAAATACCTTTTTACCGATTTCACTAAAATAGTTTGGAGTTGATTCACTGTCAAGTTGGATACAAGAGTCATAATCTACACAAATAAACATAAAAACGTTATTCCAAGTATTTGTGCTGCTTGGAATATCACCATGTCTATAAAGATACACAGCCGAACCGTTTATCATTTTGCCTATTGCACCTTTTGTTCCGGCCTCGGTTTTAACAAATTTAATATAAGGAGCATAGTATTTATTTAGCATTTCTAATGCCTCATTTGCATCTTTTTGGGCAAAGCGTTCTCTTTCGTAATTTAGTCCATAATCGGCGCCAAGCATTTCATAGGCGTTTGATAATACGGAATGACCTTCTTTTAATTTGGTTTCAACGACGTGTTTTCGGTGTTCCTGCATCAATGTCGGAATTGTGAGTGCTGCAACAACACCGATTATACCGAGGGTGATTAGGACTTCCGCAAGGGTAAAGCCCCTGAGGGGCACCAAAAGAGACCGCCTATTTCGCAAATTTTTGACTCCAAGACCTAAAACCGCGTCCTCATTAACTTTGGAACCTAACGCCCCCTTATCTTTGAGAGCAAAATCCGCTCCCTGACTACTTTTAAGGCTTATGCCCCCCTTTTCTCGAGAACCTAAAACCGCGTCCTCACTAAGATTGAGACCTAACGCCCCCACCCCCTACTCGGGTGAATAATTTTTTCATGTTTCTTCTCCTTCTGGTTTTGTCTAATACGTTCAAGATACAGATCCTGAAACAAGTTCAGGATGACAAGTCGCCGTCATTCCTTAATTGTGACAAAGCGAACAAAAAAATTTGTCATTCTGAATTTATTTCAGAATCCTAAATTTTTTGTGTGAGCCTGTCGTCGTTAGACATCGGAATCTGTTTTTATTCTTGACATTATTATTATAAACCATGTTTTGAATTTTTCAACCCTTAATTTTAAAATCGTATTATAAGTCAACAATATTTTACAAAGATTCTTTAAAACTTTCCAATTCATCAAATCCAAAAAATTCGGACATAGTTATATTTAATCCTGCGCAAATTTTTAAAATCGTAAAAGCTCTAGGCTCTTTCATGTTTCTTTCAATTTCACTTAAACCTCCTTTGGAAATTCCACTCTGATAAGCAAGTTTTTCGAGTGTAATACCTCGTTCTTTTCGTAATTGGGCTATTCTTTGGCAAATTAATTTATTAAATTCGTGGCTTGTCATATCTTAACAAAAATTCATACATGTGAACTTACATCTTGAAAAATATAAAAACATGATTTAATATGTTAATAGTTCATAAGTATGAACACAAAAGAAAGGATACAGATATGAAAAGATTTGGATTTACACTGGCGGAGGTTTTAATTACTCTTGGAATTATTGGAGTTGTAGCAGCAATGACAATTCCGACATTGATGCAAAAAATTAACAGACATGATAAAGTTGCCGGAGTCAAGAAATTCTATGCAAATTTGAATAACGCTCTTCAAGCAGCAACAGTTGAACATGGGAGCCAAAAAAATTGGAATACCACAATGGAAACAACCACTTATAATAATGAATTTGGAATTAACGGAGAATATCCGGCGTATGTTAAGTACATAATGGAAAACATGAAATATGTAAAAGCATGTGGGATAGGTAACATTTATGAAACAGGATGTTTCGCTGAAAATTATGCTTGTACATCATCACAAATGAGTCCAAATTTAAACAATTCAACATGTAGATTTTCCACGGGAAATAACTCTACATCTTTTATTCTCTCTGATGGAACTTCTGTAGCGTTTACAGAAGGATATCCTATATTTATATATTTTGATGTAAACGGAAAAAAGGGTCCAAATAAAGTTGGAGAAGATATGTTTTTCTTAACTTTAGACAGACAAGATTATATCAAATTCAATGAAATGAGACGTGCGGATTATTATAATGAAGAATCTTCAGGTTTTGGCGTGGGATGGATTTTAAAGAATGGAAACATGGATTACCTTGATGAATAAATTTGAATTAAAACGGTGTCGAAAAATCGGCACCGTTTTAATTTTTAAAAATTTTTCAAAATCTTGACTTTTGAAAAAACATCATTAAAACATGCTTGTGAGTGAGTTTATTTTGAGTGTGGAGTTTTAGCATGTTTTTATTCAAGAAAACCTGTCGTCATGAAAAGATTTCAGCAAGTATCAAATCAGGATATTGCCCGGATTGCGGAGAATACGTTGTTAATCGTTGGTTTGTAACACGCTGCCCTATTTGCGGGAAAAGACACATTACGGTAATTAAAAACGGAAAACCCGTTCCTGCCGACAAATTCTGCCAAAACTGCGGCTGTCAAGAATTTACCGTTGAAGAAATTGACTACCCTGATGTTGTTTCAATTAATTATGCAACATACATCTCTGAAGTTGTTAAACAAAGCCCTGCTCAAACTATCAACGCTTGGGTTGAAAATGCGGGCAAAATTAACTTTTTGCCTATGCTTCCGGCTTAATCTTTTTTCTCGTCTCTTTCTTTATACGGAAGCATCCTTGTCATACCATCAATTTCAACAGCTTCGCCATAATATTTTAAATAAACTATCGCTCTGCGCTTTAGCGGGGATGAAGGGTAGTACTTGACAATAGTCCTAAAACAATCTATTGCTTCATTTTCTCTACCAAGCACATTATATATTGTTCCTAATTTATAATATATAGGAACGAGATTTGAATTCCTCTCCTTTTTATGGTCATCAAGTTCTGCTTTAATATCATTAATTCGTCTGAGTTTTGCCTTCGAGATTTTTTTTGAGGCATTTGCATCGTAATATATTTTATCAAGTTCTGTTTTTATGGTTATCAAATCACTGTCCATAATCACGGCAAGTACACTCGCACCTTGAAAAAATAACCCGATAATAAAAATAATTGATAATAACTTTTTCATATATTTATTATATCTCATTTTTAATATTTTTGCAAAATTTTTCATAATTAGTATAATAGCAATATGGATAAACTTAAAAATAAATTATTACAAATGTTCATCCTCGGCTATGACGGAGATACACCGACTGAAAAAATTTGCAATCTTCTCTCATCAGGGCTTGGCGGTGTAATTCTTTTTTCTCAAAATATAAAAACTTTCGACCAAACAATATTCGCAGCAGAAAAAATAAAAAGCCACGCTCAAATTACACCCTTCATATCTATTGACCAGGAGGGCGGAAGAGTCGAGAGAACAGAAAATTTATTTTCGGGAAAAAATTTTTTAAGTGCAAAATTTGCGGCTCAAAAAGGGGACGATTTTGTTGTAAATCAAACTAAAGATATTGCAAAACTTCTAAAAACGCTTGGGTTTAACCTGAATTTTGCGCCTGATATTGATGTAAATACAAATCCAAATAATCCTATCATTGGGGAACGTGCATTTTCAAACAATACGGATGAAGTTATAAAATTCGGAAACATTGTTGTAAAAGAATACTTGAGAAACGGCATTATTCCCTGCACAAAACATTTCCCGGGACACGGTGACGCCAACGCGGACAGTCATTTGACTCTGCCTGAAATTAACCTTTCCTTTGAGGATTTTGAAAAAAATCATATTCGTGCTTTCAAAGAAGTTAAATCCCCGATGGTTATGGTAGCACACCTTCACTGCAAGGCGTTTGACACTGATAAAATTCCGTCATCTATGAGCAAAAATGTGTTGGACTATCTCAAAAAAACATTATCCTATAATCCTTTAATTATAACGGACGATATGGTTATGGGCGGAATTTGTCAAAACAACAAACCTGTTGAAAATGTCATTAATGCAATTAAAAACGGAGTTGACTTAATTTTGTACCGCGGAAGTGATGATAAAACAATCGAAATTATTGATGATGTTTACAAATACGCAACTAATGATTTTGAACTTCAAACTCGGATTGAAACTTCGTTCAAAAGAATAATTGAATTTAAAACAAAATTTTTAAACACATAACCGATTAAAAATTTTTATAAATTTATTATTCTGTCAATATGAACACAGTCAATCTATTTTTAAAATCTCTCGGCGAAAAAATCGAACTGCATCGTACAAATCCGCAAAATATTATCAGAGCCGGAAACAGAAAATGGCTCGTTAATATTTTACCTTTTGAACTTTTGCAACAAAATGTAAAAACATCAATAGAAACCTTAGTCGCATTGGACTTTAGCAATCTTGAATACAAAACCTTTCCAAATGATATAAAAAGTCCGAATTATGGTGATAATTGGGGCAGATACGCAAACTATATTGAAATTAACAATCGCGCTATTGCCGAAATGCAAGGAGAAATGTGCAAAAACGGGATTATGAGTATGATAAAAATATTGCCCGCAATTCCGCCTTCAGCAAAAAGTTGGGCAAATTGTTTAATTCTTTCTCAAATATTTCCGAATATTTTTGGCGACGGTTATAACAAACCTGCCGAAACAGAAAACTCCATTTACGGAATAAAACTGGGAATAGGTTACAGCCGAAATATAATTAATTTCGACATAAATTTTACTCCCGAAAATCAATTCAAAACATTTAATGATTTGGCACATTTTCATGGGCTAAAAACGGGATTTAGAACCGTTATTTCCGCAGATCAAATAAAAATTTCAAAACACTACGAAAACGATGTTACGTTTAATTGGAAAAACCCCGAGCATCAGGAACTTTTTATTGAAGAACACGTAAAACTTATAAACATGGGATTTGAAGCAGTTTTTATAGATTCGGCAAAACACATCGGCGGCTACGATATGTCAAATTACGCGGGTGTCGGCGCATTACCGGAATATGAGCAAATGCAATATATTTTGAACGAAATAAGACATCGCTCGGGCTGTACTTCAATAAGTTTTATTGGTGAAAAAAGCACCGAAGATTTTAACCGTTATGAAAACTTAGGGCTAACTACAGGAACGGCATTTATTGAACCTGATAATTATGATGAAGTTAAAATTCGCTCAAAACAATTCAAATATAATAAAAATTATGCCCCGGGAGTAGAGGTCTCAAATGATAACGATGAGGGAGGAAGAAGTTATGAAGAGCGTTTAAACAGGATTAACAACGTTCTTTTCGCCTACGAGTTTCCAAGCGACAAACTGGCAAGTTTTATGCAAATGGAAGATTTATTCCCTCTGCGTTATGACACAAGCACACATCATCTTATGATGTGTAATCCGAGTTATTCAACGGACGGAAGCGCTCAAAGCCACTGGCAAAACCTGTTCGCCCGCGACGACGGTCGGGAATACAACAAAAAAGCCGGAGAACTGTTCTTTCACGCTCTCGAACTCTAATCAATATCTGTATAAATATAAGGGCGGTAGTGTGAAGTTTCTAAAAGCCCTAATTTCCTGCCGAGTCGTTGATACATATCCTTTATAAACTCTTTTATAGGATTATGTTTTTTAATCACACCACGCTTTATCATTAAATCTCTTGCTTCTTCCAAAGATAATTTTCTCATTTCATCTCCGGAAAGTTTGGTTGCTATTTCAATATTTCTTAACGTTGATTCACTCAATGTATATTTTGGAGTAACTGCATTAACTTTCACTATCTTTATCCCTTAACTTTTCTTCATCATAGCTCAATGAAAGAACGCTGTCAATATTTTTTTTAGCGGTCTTTATTGAGGTAATATTTGAGTTTCCGCCAATGCAGCCGCCCTCACATGCCATAACCTCCAAAAGATTACAGCCGTCATCGCAGCAGCCGTCTTGAGCATATTTTTTGAGTTGTTTAATCGACTCCTTATTTAAACCGTTAATCACACAAGGTTTGGCAAAAGATTCGTCCCTGAGTTTTTTTTGCACCGCATCGGCTACTCCGCCTGTTATTCCGTAGTTTCTTGCCTGCTTTGAACTTTCTTTTTCAAATTTAGTTTCTTCACAATCTTGAACAACGATTTTCTTCGCTTGAAAAAGTGCGTCCAGTTCTTCACAGCTCATAATGTAATTTATGTTGTTATTTTCAAAAACTTCGGCACGCTTTGCTACACAAGGACTTACAAATACCGTTATTGCCTCAGGCATCTTTTGTTTAACAATTTCTGCCGTGTAATAAAGCGGAGTTTTTGTATCGGAAGCGTAAGGATTTATTTCGGATAAATGTTTTTTTCTCAACTGATTATATCCGGCACAGCACGAAGTTGTCATAAACTTATCGCCTCTTTGCATGCGCTCAATAAACTCTTTTGCCTCGTTTTCGGTTGTAACATCAGCACCCCTGGCAACTTCAATCACATCGTCAAATCCTGCCTTTAATAATGCCGTCTTTAACTGATAAATACTTCCCTCAAACTGCCCCGCAACAGACGGTGCAAACATTGCAATTACCGTTTTGTCGGATTTCATAGCCTGTAGAATATCAATAATTTGACTTTTTTCGTGAATTGCTCCAAAAGGGCAGGCAGACACACATTTTCCGCAGGTAATACACTTGTCAAAATCAATTTTTGCAAACCCTGATTCATCTTTTGATATTGCACCTACAAAACAAGCCTTTTCACAAGGAACATCAATTTTAACAATCGCATTATACGGACAAGCAGACAAACACATTCCGCATTTTTTGCATTTTGAATAATCAATTTTTGAACGACCTTCTGTCACCTGAATTGCCCCAAATTTACAACTGCTGAGACATGGACGGGAAACACATCCCTGACACAAATCTGTTACATAAATTTGGTTAGGAATACATCCCTTACACGCATCCGGAAGTACGGTCAAGTTTCCGTCCGCAACTTCTTTTCTTTCAAGCGCGTTTTTTGCATAAGTTACCAAAGATGTCCGCTCGTCATCATCCTCAATTCTGAACCCGAGTCCCGCAATAATTCTGTCTTTAATAATCGCACGCTCTTTATGAATACAGCAGCGGTAAGGAACCTCTGCGCCCTTTGGTCGCATATCATGCGGAATTAGTCTGGTATTTTCTTCAAAATCGTCTGTATAGAACGCCTGTATTAATCGTACTAAAATTTCTTTTCTTATTTGAACTTCTTGACCGTTGTTATTCATATTTTCCTCTCAAGTAAAGCAAAATTATAAAAGCGGGTGACTAAAAAGTCAAACTGTCATTCTGAACTTGGTTCAGAATCTGTTCAATCCCAATGATAACAGACCCTGATGTCTAACGACGACAGGCTCACACAATTTTTGAAGATACTGAAACCACTTGGTTGCTCGCGTAAAACGGCGTTCTGTCGGCGGAGTACTCCGCCTCCGTCAGCCTCTGCTCGCAATCCGCAAGTTCAGCATGACAAAAATTGGTTCGCTTTGTCATAAATTCAGGGTGACAATTTATCAGTTAGTAGGCTTTTTAGTCACCCAAAATGTAAATTATAAATTACACAACACCATTATAAGCGTCAATGTAGATTTTTTTGATATCCGACATTAAAGGATAAACAGGATTTGCTCCGGTACATTGGTCATCAAATGCCAATTCAACAAGTTCATCCAAGTTATCCATAAATGTCTTTTCGTCAACGCCGAAATCTTTGATTGATTTTGGCAATTCTATTGCCGTCATCAAATCGTCAACGGCTTTGATTAATCTTTCAACTTTTTCATCATCGTCTTTTCCGCCTAGATTTAATTCATCCGCAATTTGTCCGTATTTAGCCTTAGCATTAGGGAATTTGTATTGAGGGAATGTTGCTTGCTTTTTAGGTGCATCATCAGAGTTAAACTTGATGATTTGTCTTATTAACAAGGCATTAGCAACACCATGCGGAACATGGTACATTGCTCCGAGTTTATGAGCCATTGAGTGACATAAGCCTAAGAAAGAGTTTGCAAACGCCATGCCTGCTATTGTTGCGGCATAGTGCATTTTTTCTCTTGCTTTCGGATTTTTTGCTCCCTCTTTGTATGACGTTTCCAAATATCTAAAGACGAGTTTGCAAGCCTCAAGGGCATTTGAGTTTGTAAAATTGGTTGCCATAATTGAGACATAAGCCTCTATTGCGTGAACAAGAGCATCAATACCTGAGGCAGAAGTCAAACCTTTTGGCATACCGTCAACAAAATTAGGATCAACAACAGCCATATTAGGAGTCAAGGCGTAATCTGCTATGGCATACTTAACATGAGTTTCATCATCCGTAATAATTGAAAACGGAGTAACCTCAGAACCTGTACCTGATGTTGTCGGAATTGCTACCATAATTGCTTTTTTACCAAGTTCCGGCAAGGCACAAATTCTTTTTCTGATATCCATAAATCTCATTGAAATATCTTCAAAATTTGTGTCAGGTTGTTCATACATTAACCACATAATTTTTGCCGCATCCATAGGTGAACCGCCGCCAAGAGCAATAATCACATCAGGTTCAAACGGTTTAAGAATACTCATTGCCTGATTTATTGTTGATATTGTAGGATCAGGTTTAACATCAAAGAAAATTTGATATTCTATATTAATATCGTCCAAAATTTTTGTGATTTTATCAACAGCACCGGAATTAAACAAAAAACTATCAGTAACAATAAACGCACGTTTTTTGCCCTCTAATTCCCTAAGCGCCAAATCAGTAGCACCACGTTTAAAATAAATTTTAGACGGAACCTTGAACCAAAGCATATTTTCTCTCCTTTCAGCAACGGTTTTGTAATTTAATAAATGTTCAACGCCAACATTACCGGAAACGGAATTTCCGCCCCAAGAACCGCAACCGAGGGTTAATGACGGTTCAAGTTTAAAGTTGTATAAATCTCCAATACCGCCATGAGATGACGGAGAATTAATTATCACCCTGCAAGTAGGCATTTTTTTAGCATACCAATCAATTCTTTCTTGAGAGCGGCTGTCTGTATAAAGTGCGGAAGAATGACCCGCTCCGCCTCTTATAACAAGTTCATAAGCCATTTCAGCCGCTTCTTCAAAGTTTTTAGCCTTATACATAGACAAGATTGGCGACAATTTTTCTCTTGAAAAAGGGTCATTCCAATCAACTTTAGGTCTTTCTGCCAACAAGATTTTAGTACTTTCGGGAACTTTAAACCCTGAAAGTTCGGCAATTTTATAGGCAGTCTGTCCGACGATTTGCGGATGAGCAGTGCCTCTTGCAACGTCAATAAAAGGTAAATCGACCATTTTTTTCTGTTCTTTTTCGTTTACAAGATACGCACCTCTGTATTCAAATTCTTTTTTAACTTCTTCGTAAACACTTTCAACAACGACAACTGATTGTTCGGATGCGCAAATCATACCGTTGTCAAAAGTTTTTGACATAAGAATAGAGGAAACAGCCATTTTTATATCAGCAGTTTCATCAATTACTGCAGAAACGTTACCTGGGCCGACACCAAGGGCGGGATTACCGGAAGAGTAGGCTGCCTTAACCATTCCCGGGCCGCCTGTTGCGAGAATGCAATCAATTTCCGGATGTTTCATCAACGCATTAGAAAGTTCAATAGACGGAACATCAATCCAACCGATAATATCTTTTGGAGCCCCTGCTTTTACAGCGGCATCAAGAACAATTCTTGCGGCTTCGATAGTTGATTTTGTTGCTCGCGGATGCGGAGAAAAGATAATTGCATTTCTGGTTTTTAACGCAATCAAAGATTTAAAAATAGCCGTTGAAGTTGGGTTAGTAGTCGGGATAATCCCCGCCAACACCCCTAAAGGTTCGGCAACTATTTTTATTCCGTTTTCAATATCTTCACTGATTATACCGCAGGTTTTAACGTTTTTATGCTTATTATAAATATATTCTGATGCCAAATGGTTTTTAATAATTTTGTCCTCAAAAACGCCCATGCCTGTTTCTTCGACAGCCATTTTAGCAAGCGGAATTCTCGCCTTGTTAGCGGCAATAGCAGCGGCTTTAAAGATTTTATCAACTTTTTCCTGAGGATAAGTTGAATACTCTTCTTGCGCTTTTTTCACCCTTTTTATAAGTAATTCAAACGATTCAAGACTATCTACCAAATTAGTAGCCTTGTATGCTTTTTCGAGTTTTTCGACATCTTTTGATTTTTGGGTTTTAGTTTTTGGCATCTTATTTCTCCTTTTGAATATATAGTTTTTTCTTACACAAAAGTATAAAACACATAAAGTGTATAATCAACCCCCTTTCGGGAGGATAATTAAAATCGTATTATTTACATTTTTAAACTTAGAGAGTGTGCGGAAAACCAACTACAACAAATGGCATGCCGCAAAATGAGCGGGACAAACCTCTTTAAGTTCGGGAACATTTTGATAACAACAGGAAACAACCTCTTCACAGCGCGGATTAAACCGACATCCTTCAATATTTTCGTATATATTCGGAGCCTGTCCTTTTATAATATCCAAATCTGATTTTGACGGATTTGGTAAAGAACGCAAAAGAGCTTGAGAATAAGGGTGCAGAGGATTTTTAAAAAACTCTTTGCACTCACAGCTTTCAACGACTCTTCCCGAATACATTACGGAAACATAGTCCGCAACACCTTCAACAAGTGCCAAATCATGAGTAATTAATAAAATAGCAGTCCCTAAATCTTTTTTAATTTGCCCTAACAAATCCATTATTTGAGATTGAATTGTAACGTCAAGTGCCGTTGTCGGTTCATCGGCAATTAAGATTTCGGCATTACATGCAAGTGCCATAGCGATAATTGCCCTTTGACGCATCCCGCCTGAAAACTCATGAGGATAACTGTTTAAACGCTCTCGTGCCTGAGGAATTTGTACCGTCTCCAGTGCCTCAACCGCTCTTTCAATAGCCGCTTTGCCCTCAAGTTTTTGATGTTTTTTTATTATTTCCAAAAGCTGATTTCCTATTGTGTACAGCGGATTTAGCGAAGATAAAGAATCTTGCGGAATTAAAGCAATTTTTGCCCCGCGAATATTTTCGAACTCTTTTTTATTAAAATCCAATAAATTTACTCCTCTAAAGAATATCTTTCCGCCTGTTATAACAGCGCTTTTGGGCATAAGATTTAAAACACTCATTGCGGTCATTGTTTTTCCGCAGCCTGATTCCCCGACAAGAGCGTGCATTTGCGATTGATTTAAAGTCAAAGAAACATCTCGTAAAACATGTCTAAGACCAAGTTCGGTCTTAATATCCAAATTAAAATTTTTAATTTCAAGTATACTCACAAAACTATTATATTTCAAATATTATTTTTTGTATCGGTCAACTATATAATAGATTTATGGATTTTTTATTTTAAAATAATGAAATGTCTAAAATTGTAAAAAATACTTTATTAAATTATATTCCACGCGAATTTTGTATCGAAAACACAATAAATCCCGCAAGGATTTTTGAGATTAACCATAAACCTATCAGAAAAACCGGAGATATTATTTATCTTTGCGAAAGAGAAATCAGAGCAAAAGATAATTGTGCTCTTCAATACGCTATGATTAAAAGCGAAGAACTTAATTTGCCCCTTAAAATTATTCACCCAAAAATTAAATATGAATATGAAGCAAAACAAAAATTTATTGATAAGCAAATTGAACAAGCCAAAATATTATTCCGTAAGTTAAACCTGAGTTTTGAAATTATTGATAAATCTCCTTTTGAAATATTAAAAAATATAAATCCGGCATTATTAATCGTCGATTTTAACCCGATATCAAAAAGAGACTACCTGAATAATATTGATTGCAAAATTTATGAAATTGACGGACATAATATCGTTCCGGCACGATATGTTTCCGACAGGCAAGAGTATTCTGCCGCAACTTTGCGCAGAAAAATTTACCATAATATTTATCCCCTTTTTACTGAATTTAAAACTTTAACGACTGAAAAAACAGAAGCGGACAATGTTTTAGAAAATTTTATAAATAATAAACTGTCCTGTTATGCTGAATTTAAAAATGAACCGTCAAAAGATGTTGTTTCAGGTTTGTCAAAATACCTGAATTTAGGGTTTATCTCTTCCCAAAGGGCCGCACTCGAAGTTGTAAAATCAGATGTTACAGTCGAAAATAAGGAAACCTTTTTAGAAGAACTTATCATCAGAAAAGAACTTGCCGATAATTTTTGTCTGTATACCAAAGGCTTTAAAGATTTTTCGGGGATACCTGCTTGGGCTAAAATATCTTTAAATAACCATAAAAATGATTTGCGTACATATATTTATTCTTCCGCAGAATTGGAGCGAGCCAAAACTCACGATAAGTTATGGAATGCGGCGCAAATTCAACTGATTAAGAAAGGAACCATTCACGGGTATTTAAGAATGTATTGGGCAAAAAAGCTTTCAGAATGGACTTTGTCGCCCGATGATGCCCTTAAAACCGCAATATATTTGAATGATAAATATGCTTATGATGCACCTTCTCCAAACGGTTATGTCGGAATTTTATGGGCAATCGGCGGATTACATGACAGAGCCTTTATTGATTATCCCGTTACGGGAAAAATAAGACGAATGACTTATGAGTCAATAAAAAGAAAGCATAATCTAAAAGGGGTGATATAATAACCATATAACAATTTAATACACTAATACATAAAATAAAATAAAATGGTATATTTTGTTCTTTTTTCTATGTTAATATTAAACAAAGGAGTAATAAAGGGAGATATAAAATGAAAGTATTATTAATTAACGGGAGTCCAAAATCAAACGGCTGCACCTTTACGGCATTGAATGAAATGATAAAGGTATTTCGGGATAACGATATTGAAACCGAACTTATCCATGTAGGACAAAAAGATATAAGAGGGTGTGTAGCATGCAATCGCTGCAGACAAGACGGAAAGTGTGTCTTTGATGATATTGTAAATCAAACGGCAGAGAAATTTGAGCAGGCAGACGGTCTCGTAATAGGAAGTCCGGTTTATTTTGCGTCTCCTAACGGGACATTAATTTCATTTTTGGACAGACTTTTTTACAGCACTCCTTTCTCAAAACACATGAAAGTAGGTGCTGCTGTTGTTAATGCAAGACGGGGCGGTAACACATCATCTTTTGATGTTTTAAATAAATACTTTTCGATAAATTCAATGCCCGTTGCATCAAGCACATATTGGAATATGACACATGGGTTTACTCCCGAAGATGTTAAAAAAGATGAAGAAGGGCTGCAAACAATGAGAAACCTTGCAAGAAATATGGCTTTTATGATGAAAGCATTAAACGATGCAAAAGAAAAATACGGTTTACCAAAACTTGAAACATCTTCGTTTACAAGTTTTCCTGACGGGAAATAGGGGTTATTAAGAGAATACTAAACGCGTAAAGATGAAACCCGACAATGTCTGATTACAACGGAGTGAGAATGAACGGAATTAAACAAAAGTTTGGACCTTTAGTAAATTTTGAGTTTGATAAATTATTTTTAGGGCAAGTGTTTTCACATTTTGCGGATGCTATTGCGCAATTTTTACTTGTTGCAATATTACTATCCATGTCGGGTAGTGCGGGAAAATCCATTGCAATTATGTTTTTTGTGTTTCTTTTGCCCCAATTTTTGTTAAGTCCGTTTTCAGGTACACTTTGCGACAGGTTTTCACGAAAAATTATTCTTTCAATCAGTTGTTTATTACGCGCAATTACTGTTTCTATAATAATATTTTTGCTCCCGCACATTTCTCAAAATATAATCTACATCTTTGCTTTTGTTTTGGGAACGGGAGCCGCGTTTTTCTATCCGGCTAAAATGTCTGCGGTTACTAATGTCATAAAAAGCAATCAATTAAAGTTTGCTAACGCGCTAACGTCTTCTATTGGTGCGATTGCTCTTTTATTCGGTGCCTTTGCGGCTGATTATTTGGCAAAAATCGGATTTGAAAAAGCATTTTCAGTTGTCGGAGGATTATACTTGACTGCCTCTGTTTTAACCGCTTTGATACAATTTGTGATTCCTCAAAATTATTTTGTTAAAAAAGAAAAATCAAACGATATGGCACTTGCTTTAAACTATTTGAAAAAGCATAAAAAAGCTCTTTACCTGGTAGGACTTTCAATCGGACTGCAGTTCATCGTTGCGGTATTTTCAAACAGTTTGAATGCACTGATTACGGATTATTACGGACTGACTTTTTCTGATTTAACTTATTTGAGGACTCTTTTGGGCGTCGGTATAGTCGCAGGGATGGGAACGGCTATTTATTTTGCAAGGATAATGCGCATTCCGCACCTTTTTGCAAGCAGTTTTATGATATTGTGTTTTGCTCTTGTAACTGCTCCGTTATGCAAAAACATTGAAAATGCTTGGATGTGGCTTATACCTATCGGAATGGCTGATGCTGTTGTTATCGTAATGTTGGATACAATTTTACAAAAAATTACACCGGATAAAGTTAGGGGTAAAATCTTTGGTTTACAATTAACGTTCAGTACTTTGAGTTTTTTAATCGGAACTGCCGTTGCTGCTAATTTTATCGCTTATATTAATCCGTTGAATATTTTTAAAGGCGCGGCGTTTTTATCATTTGTTTTGTCGGCATTGATTCTCATCTTTGATAAATCTTTCAGGTACTTATTGTTAAAGGCAACTTTGGGACAAATTTTCTTACTTCTTTTTAGATATAGAGTTGAGGGTGCCGAAAACATACCGAGAAAAGGCAAAGTTATTTTGGCAGGTAATCATACGGGACATCTTGACCCTTTTATCGTACAGATGGCAACAAATCGCCAATTATGGTTCGTAACGGGGCCTGCTGCGTTTAAGGTTCCGATTGTCAGACATCTCCTAAAATACTATAACGTTTTACCGCTGAACTTCGGCAAAGGATTGGAGTCAATAGAAAACGCTAATCAAAAATTAAATTCAGGAGAGGCTGTAATTATTTTTCCGGAAGGAAAGTTTACCCCTAACGGCGAATTGTGTAAGTTTAATCGAGGTGTCGGATTAATGGCGAAAGCAACCAATGCGCCGATTATTCCGTTCGCAATTAAAGGCGGATTTGAAACATGGGGCGGCGGGAAGAAATTTCCAAAAATCTTCAATGAAATTGTTATACAATTCGGACAGCCAATTACGGAATTTGAGAATAGCGAAAAGGATATTGCTCACGAACTTCAAACACGCGTAAACTTTATGAAAAAATCACTGGAACGTCGTCAATTATATAAAATTGATCATAAACTGCATTCAAATTTTCTTGATTTAATGCAGGAAAAAGGCGATATTTACGGTCAGGTTAGAGCGCTTTCTCTTAAAACAAAGGATGGATATAGAGAATTAAGTTATATTGAAATTTCAAGAAAATCTAAAAAGTTTGCAAATTATTTAATCGAAAATTCAGCCATTCAAAGAGGGGACAGAATTGCAATAATTTGTGAATCCCGTCCCGAATTTTCAATAGGAATTTTTGCATCAATTCAGGTTGGTGCAATTACGGTGCCTTTGGATGTTAAATTGACAACGGCTGAGCATACGCATATTTTGAACGATTGTAATCCTCGAATTTTATTGTGTTCAAGTCATTATTTAGAGCATGCGCTTGAAGTTAAAAATAATGTTTTGTCTGTCGAACAAATTTTTGTACTCGATGATGACGGAGAGCAAATATCCGAAAATTGTCCCTTGGTGTCCGCACTGGAGGCAGATATTGAGAAAAATTTGGGCAGAGCAAGATCTCTTGATGAAACGGCACTGATTGTTTATACGTCAGGAACAACAGGAAATCCTAAAGGGGTTATGATTAGTTTTGGTAATATTTACTCTCAACTGAGAGATTTTGAAAATATGTTTAAACTTACAAATAAACATACACTGTTGTCTATTTTACCGTTAAATCATTTGCTGGAACTTGATTGCGGGTTTTTCGGAATGCTTTATATGGGTGCAAAAGTAGTTTATATCAAATCACTGAATCCGAAAGAACTCATAACGGTGATGAAAGAAAAAGAAATTACAAATATGATTGTTGTTCCGTTGTTGGCTAAAATGTTGAAAAACAGCATGGAAAAACAAATTAAAAAGCAATCAGAAAGCGCACAAAAGGCATTCAAGGTTTTGTATAAACTTGCAAAATTTATGCCCGTGTGTGTGCGCCGTTTGATGTTCAAATCGGTAATTGACGGTTTGGGCGGAAAATTGGAGTGTTTTATATGCGGCGGAGCACCTTTGGATGATAGTGTTGCGGAATTTTTTGACAGAATAGGAATACCTGTTTTTCAAGGATACGGTTTGACGGAAACTTCACCGACTATTTCAACAAATCGTTATCGTCATTCCAAAATCGGGACAGTCGGACAGGCTTTGCCGTCGGTTATGGTTAAGATAGCGGAAAACGGGGAAATTCTTGCGACAGGGCCGAATGTTATGCAGGGATATTATAATAAGCCGGAAATGACAAAAGAGGTAATTGATGAAGAAGGTTGGTTTCACACCGGAGATATTGGAGAAATTGACAAAAACGGTTTTATTAAAATTACCGGCAGAATAAAAAATATGATTGTTCTTGGCGGAGGAAAAAAGATTTTTCCCGAAGAAGTTGAAGCCGTATTAGAAAAATCTAATCTTATAAAAGAGGTCTGTGTAATGTCGTTGGCAATAATATCAGGGAACAGGGCCGGAACGGAAGAAGTGGGTGCGATTATTTGTCCGTCCGATGATTTATTAAAAAAATCGGATGAAGAAATAAAGAAAGAACTGGAGGCAGAGGTTAAACGTCTTGCCGGAGCAAATCTTGCGCCATACAAAACTCCGACATCAATACTTTTACATCGCGAGGAACTCCCAAAAACGTCAACTCGAAAAGTTAAGAGAAAAGTTTTAAAAGAGTGGTATGAAAAACTATAATTAAGGTAACTAAATTTCGTTTTGGTCTAAGATATCATGCAGTGTTTGTGCGGATTTTTGCAAATCGGCAATTTCATTTTCACTCAGTTGTATCGGAACATGGGTTTCTACACCGTCTTTTCCGACGATTGTCGGCATGCTTAGAGAAATTCCCTCAATGCCGTATTCACCATGCATCATGGACGAAATCGGCAAGATTGACTTTTCATCTCTTACGATTGCCTCGCATATTCTTTTTACAGCCATCGCTACTCCGTAATATGTAGCTTTTTTCTTCTCAATTATTTTATAGGCGCTGTTTTTAACTTCTTCCGCAATTCGTTTCATATTCTTTTCATGGTCACTGTATCCGCGCATCTCACAAAAACTGTGAAGCGGTACTCCCGATATATTTACGCTTGACCATGCCGGAATTTCCGAATCTCCATGCTCTCCGATTATAAACGCGTGAACACTTCGGGAATCTACATTCAAATGGTTTCCAAGTTCGTATTTTAGTCTCGCTGTGTCCAGTACGGTTCCTGAACCAAGAACTCTGTTTTCCGGTAATCCGGAAAGTTTTAACGCAACTGTTGTTAATATATCGACAGGGTTTGCAACAACAAGTACAATTCCTTTGAAGTTACGTTTTTTAATTTCAGGAATAATTGATTTAAAAATCGAAATGTTTTTCTTAACCAAATCAAGCCTTGTTTCTCCCGGTTTTTGGTTTGCACCTGCCGTTATAACTATTAATGAAGCATCTTTAATATCATCATAATCACCTGAATATATTTTAATTGGTTTTGCAAACGGAACACCATGGCTAATGTCGAGAGCTTCTCCCTCGGCACGTGCTTTGTCAGAATCAATCAGCACCATTTCCGAAAATAAGCCTGATTGCATAATACTGAATGAACATGCCGCTCCGACAAAACCGCATCCGATTATTACAACTTTTCGTACATTTGTACAGTTTAAACAATTATATTCCATTGCGTGACCTTTCGATGAGTATTAATTTTAGATTTTAGATATTTTTGATTATATTATCAAAAATTAATCTTGTAAATTAATCCGGCGGATATTTTTTAAATTACGGCTACTAACGGGTTTATTTTTTACAAACTCGGATAACTTCCCAAAAGTTTATAGAAGTTGCACTTCCAGGCAATTTTGTCCAAAACTTCTTTTACGTCATCGTAGCCTTTATCAATATCTGCGAAAAAGTTATATTCGCCAAAAACATCTTTTGACGGACGAGATTCCAAATAAACAAGGTTTAAATTATGGCTGTTAAAGATTTCCAAAATATTTAACAATGCTCCGGGTTCGTTTTTTGTGTTGAACACAATGGATGTTCTTTCTTTTTTCCCAAGGTCAATATTTTGTTTTGAAATAAGGATAAAGCGTGTGCGATTGTCTTTAACATCTCCGATATTTGTTCCCAAAATGTTTAAACCGAGTTTTTTTGCAAGATTTTCCGAGGTTATCGCAGAATAATCGTCATTTCTGTTTTCAAGACTTATTCCCGCTTGCGCGGTTGAACTTACGCATTCAATATCAATGTTTTCATCAAAGTTCTTTAATATGAATTTTTGGCACTGAGCAAGTGCCTGAGGATGCGAAATAATATGCTTAATATCAGAGAGAGTTTTACTTTTTGATACTATACAGTGATGAATTTCAAGTTCAAAATTGCCAAGAATTTTGACACTTGAATCATATATGTTATCTAGTGTTTGGCGTACAACTCCGTCGATGAGGTTCTCTATCGGTAGTACTCCAACACTGTTTTCATCATTATTTACAAGGTCAATTACTTTTGCGATTGTTGATACCGTTTTTAATTCATATTGAGGTAATAGTTTATTGACCTTTTGTGCCGCTATTTCGCTATAAGTTCCTTTTGGTCCTAAAAAATATAGTCTTTTCATATTTTAAGTATATACTAAATAAGATTAGCATGTATAATATTTGTATGTTTAAAAAGTTTTTTTCAAATAGAATACAAAATACACCGCCATCTTTTATCAGGGAAAGTTTAAAAGTAATTCAAAATCCGGAAATAATTTCTTTTGCGGGCGGACTTCCAAATCCTATTTCTTTCCCGCAGGAAGAATTAAAGATTTCTATGAACAGAGTTGCGGACAAATATGGCGATAAACTTTATCAATATTCGCAAACGCTTGGTTTAAAAGAACTTAGAGAATTTGTTATTTCGCGTTTTAACAAAATTCATGGAACCGCATTTTCGATAGATAATATTATGATAACAACAGGCTCTCAACAGGCTCTTGACCTTTTGGGAAAGGTATTTATTAATGAGGGCGATAATGTTTTAATAGAAAAACCGTCTTATTTAGGATTTTTGCAAGCGTTTTGTCTTTATAGTGCAAATTTTTGTCCTGTGAAATTAAATAATGACGGGCTTGATATTGAGGATTTAAAACGGGTTGTAAACAGGCATAAACCGAAACTTGCGTATTTAATTCCTAATTTTCAAAATCCTACGGGAATAATGTATAGTGAAGAAAACAGAAAAGAGATATTTGAGGTTATAAAAGATGAGGATTTGATTCTTGTACAGGATGATCCTTATGGAGATTTAAGGTTTGACGGGAAAAGTGCGCTTGCATATATTGGGGTTAATCAAACGGATAAAAATATTTATCTTGGTTCGTTTTCCAAAATAGTTACTCCGGGTATGCGAATAGGTTATGTTATTGCGCATAATGACATTATAAGAATGTTAGAAACGGCAAAACAGGCGTCGGATTTACATTCGAATATTTTTTGTCAGTATATTCTCGCCGATTATTTGTATAATAACGATTTGGAAAAACACATTAATAAAATTAGGGGGTTATACAAATCTCAAGCCTCAAAAATGGTCGAATGCATGGAAAAATACTTTCCTGACGGGATAAAATATACAGTGCCGAGCGGAGGAATGTTCACCTGGGTTACGTTAAAAGAGGGGCAATCGGCGTTAGAACTTTTTGATAAGGCGGTTGAAAAAAAAGTTGCGTTTATTCCGGGAAATCCTTTTTATATTAATGAAAAATCTGTTAATACCTTGAGATTAAACTATACAAACGCCTCAGAGGAAAAAATCGAAGAGGGTATTAAGAGGCTCGCTCAAGCAATCTTAGAATTATAAAAATCGGGTCTCTTTCAGGGATAGATTATTTTCTCTACAAATTAAGCGAAAAACATTTTAAATTAATCCGCTCAATCTCATGTGTATTTTTATTTTTTTGTAAATTTATGTAAAAGTTTTATAGCATATTACATAAAATTTAACAAAAATTTTTGGGCATGTGGTTTCTATAATATATAATCGAAGTGTGTAGGGGTTTTAATTTTGCAAATATCTAATATCAAGTGTAATAATTTACAAAGTATTGCCAGCAAATATTTATCAACGGTAACAAATCCGATTAAGGGGTTGGTCCAAAAATATAATACAAAAAACACATCTCTCGCCCTTGGTACTGCTGTCGGTGCTGCCGCTCTTTCAGGCGCATATATTACCAAGAAAAGTCAGGATTATAACCAAAATTTATCTCTCCTTAAATCCGCTAAGTTAAACGATGAAACAGCCAATAAGGTTCTTAATCTTAAAAACGACGAAGGCAAAATAATCTTTTCAAACAAAAACATAAAAGCTCTTGTTGAAACAGAGGCTCTCAAAGATAAAACTTTTTTCTCAACTGTGATGAAAAATATTGACGGCATTCAGACTTTTAACGCAACCGTTAGAAACAAAACACATTTCACTTATGATGAAAATAAAATAAGCAGAGATAACCCTTATGGCAAAGTTATTGAAAAAATCCCGACAAAAACTTATCACATGCAAGGGCTTACTTCTGATGGGAAACAAATAGATATCACAATGTCGGAAAATAAAAATAATATCATTACCGATACTATTATCAAAGACGGAAATCTTACAACTTACGTAATGCGTACCTATACAAACGGTGATGTTGATGAAACAACTGAAGTGACAGAAAAGGTTACAAGACGTTTAGGCACAAAAAGACATCCGCGTCAAAAAATTACAGAAGAAAAAACAATCTCAAAAGAAAATTGGTTCTATTATGACAAAACAAACAGAATTAAAAGACAAGATGTTGATTTGAAATACGACGAATTAATAAATAAAAACAAAACGACAACATTTTCTCCGCAAGGTGAAATATTAACCACCGTTGTATCTACTTACGACAACACAATGAAACGAAATATTTTTGACAGAAAAATGTCAAAAGCCCAACTTGAAGAATTTTTGGGAGAAAAAGTAAGCAATAAATATATTGCCGACATAAAAAACGGTTCAATGACATCGAAAAATATCAACAAAATAAGTCATTGCACATCCGTTCAACAAGATTTTGTCCACAACGCTCATCAGGAATCCGAATGTTCCTTTGATGCTACATTGATGCACTCTATGAAAAGAACTTACAAAGATCCAAAAACCGGAAGAACCGTTACTCAAAAAATGAATATTTCCGATGTTCCCGGAGTTTATAATTCAACAATAACGGATGACATGGGCAATACCCGTACAGAATCTTTTGCACGCAAAAATCCTGACGGCTCAATATATGTTGAGAAAAACTTAGTCAGTCTTGACGGCACAAAAACCCATTACATTAACGAACAATCAAAAGACGGCAGCCAAGTTAAAATGCACTATCAAATAAAAACCGCTCAAGGCGAAGTTTTGACAACTGTTGACAGAACTTTTAACAGAGTAAGTCCAAATCTTGCGTATTCTTCCGTTAACGGTCACAGCTATGTTATCGAAAAGAAAGATAAGTCTTATGAGGTTACTGATAATTTGAACGGGTTAACAACAATCATTCCGTTTAAAGATATATTTAAAAATAATAAAACGTACAGCAAAGCCGAAGTTTTTGATAAACTGTCAGGTGATATGCTTTTAGATTTCTATAACCGCGGATATAAATTCAGATATATTGATAACCCTGATGAATGCTACATGGAAGAACAAGAGATGGTATTGTGCGTTAAAGACGACTTGTTCGACTACTCTCATGAAGCAGGACATATTAAGGATTTGATAAGCAGTTTTGAAGAAGAAGGTTATACGGAAGAAGAAATTAACGATTTAATTCATGATAATGAAGAACATAAAATGATTAAAATATCTTCTCATCCGGAATTCAGAAAAGCTTATGAACAAGAACGCGCAGATTTTATGAAAGCTTTTCCGGGAGTTGAACAAAAATACATCGACTACTTTATAGACAGAGTTGATCACTATGGCGGATTTTTAGGCGGGGCGATAGAAGTTGTTGCTGAATCAAATGCACTGTTATCAACTTCAACCGGCTCGGCCAGTGATGATACTTTGCAAACAAGAAGTCACTATTTGCAAAAATTCTTCCCAAGAACAATAGCCGCTGCATCTAAATTATTGATGCCGAACGGTAATATATTCGTTACTGACGGAATGGCAAAATAATAAATTAAATTTAGTTTTAAATTTTTGTGCTAAAATTATAATAAAGGAAAACACGTGCCTGTAGCTCAGGTGAATAGAGCGTTGGTCTCCGAAGCCAAAGGTCGTGAGTTTGAATCTCATCAGGCACATTTTTAAAAAATCGTTTATAAGTATTATTTACTTATTTTCGTTTTTATATAAAAATGTAATTAAGCAGAAAGCAGATTAAAAAGGGCACATCATTGCAAGATAACTATCAAAGTTTTGATAATTTGGAAACAACATTCGGAAAATCAAGCGTAACCCAAGAGCGGGTTTCGCTTGTTGCATCGCACATGTATAAGCAGTATTTGGATTTCAACAATGCTGCGAATAACGGATATCGTGCCTTTTTAGAAATTGATAAAGAACTTCAAATTATATCTGATTTGCTTAAACAATCATTTGCGGCAAGAAACATATCAACACAAAATATATATGTGGAAAAAGATTCACAAACCCAAATGACAGTTGTAATGTTAAATGTTTTGTGGCATAAAATAAGTTTTTCAATACGCTCAAACTTACAGCCAAAAGCTCTTCCTCGGGAAATTGGCGCACCTATGCTGTCATATCGTATCATGGCGATTAAGGGTAATTACAATGAAATTATGAAAAATGCGGACAAAACAAAAGATGAAACGGAAACATTGTTAGAAAACGAAGTTGCGTCATTGTTTATTCCTGCCGAAAAAACTCATCCTGCTATCATGACAATTCGTCACTTAGCGAACAAGGAACTTCCTTTGAGTGCGGTTGACGCTTCAAAAGAATTCGTGCTAAAGGTACTTGAATCCGTATGCGGCGGCGGAATTTATCACGAAATGAGTATTAATTTAGGTAATCTTTAATTTAGGGTTTATATATTTTTAGGTAATTATATATTATGTCATTCCTAAACTTGTGACAAAACGAACCAATTTTTGTCATGTTTAACTTGTGACAAAGGGAACCACAGAGCGGAACGCGATGTGTGTGACCCTGTCGTCGAAGACATCAGCATCTTCAAAAATTGTGTGAGCCCGTCACAAGTTCGGCATGACCGTTTTGGACTACTAAAATTACCATGGACAGTTGCGGAATTAAGTTTAGGGTTGTGACACATTAAGCATTATAGTTTACTGTTTTTATTTTGTAAAAATAATCTTTCCCATAAGTATTGAAAAAATATATTTTTATGCGACAATTAAACTACAGAAGAAGTAGTAACAGATAAAGATAAAAAGGAAGAAAGAAATGGGAAGAAAAACTCCTCTGGAAAAAATCAGAAACATTGGTATTGCAGCCCACATCGACGCCGGTAAAACAACTACTACGGAAAGAATTTTGTTTTACACAGGTAAAACTCACAAAATCGGTGAAGTTCACGATGGTGCTGCCGTAACAGACTTTATGGATCAAGAAAGAGAACGTGGTATCACAATCCAATCCGCAGCAGTTACAGCAGAATGGAAAGGACACCAAATTAACGTAATCGACACACCGGGTCACGTTGACTTCACAGTTGAAGTTGAACGTTCACTTCGTGTATTGGACGGTGTTGTAGCAGTATTCTGTGCGGTTGGCGGTGTTCAATCACAATCAGAAACAGTATGGAGACAAGCAAACCGTTACGAAGTTCCACGTATGGTATTCGTAAACAAAATGGACAGAACAGGTGCGGATTTCTACAGAGTTCTCGGTCAAATCAGAGACAGATTGAGAGCAAATGCTTACGCTATCCAACTTCCAATCGGGGCAGAAGACCAAATGAAAGGTATTATTGACCTTATTGAAATGAAAGCCGAAATTTACAGAGATGATTTGGGTAAACAAATCGATATTTTCGATGTTGATACTTGTGACGAAATCCCTCAAGACTTGAAAGACAAAGCACATCAATACAGAGAAGAATTATTGGAAGCAGTTGCATCAGAAGATGAAGCATTAATGGAAAAATATTGCGAAGATCCTGAAACTCTTGAAGTTCCTGAAATCAAAGCAGTATTGAGAAGAGCAGTTTGCGACAACAAAATTGTTCCTGTAACTTGCGGTACGGCATTCAAGAACAAAGGTGTTCAAATGTTACTTGACAATGTTGTAGACTACATGCCATCTCCTGTTGATGTAAAAGCAATCGAAGGTGAACTTGAAGACGGTACAAAAACAGAAAGACACTCATCTGATACAGAACCGTTCTCAGCGTTGTCTTTCAAAGTTATGACAGACCCATTCGTAGGACGTTTGACTTTCTTGAGAATATACTCAGGTGTAATTACTTCAGGTTCATACGTTCTAAACTCTACAAACGGTAAGAAAGAACGTATCTCAAGATTGGTACGTATGTACGCTGATCAAAGACTTGAAGAAACAGAAGTTTACGCAGGCGACATCTGTGCGGCTGTAGGTTTGAAAGATACAACAACAGGTGATACATTGTGCGACGAAAAAGCACCAATCATCTTGGAAAGAATGGTATTCCCTGAACCTGTAATTTCAGTTGCTATTGAACCAAAAACAAAAGCAGACCAAGAAAAGATGGGTATCGCTCTTCAAAAACTTGCGGAAGAAGATCCTTCATTCAGAGTTAAAACTGATACCGAAACAGGACAAACAATCATTTCAGGTATGGGAGAACTTCACCTTGACATTATTGTTGACCGTCTTTTGAGAGAATTCAAAGTTGACGCAAACGTTGGTAAACCACAAGTTGCATACAGAGAAACAATCAGAGGAAACGCGGATCAAGAATCTAAATTCCAAAGACAATCAGGTGGTAAAGGTCAATACGGACACGTTAAGATCAGAATTATGCCAGCGGAAGAAAATGCCGGATTTGTATTTGAAAACAAAATTGTCGGTGGTGCTATTCCGAAAGAATACATCGAACCTGCAAGAAAAGGTATGGAAGAAGCTCTTGAGGGCGGTATCTTAGCGGGATTCCCAATGATTGACGTTAAAGTTGAACTTTACGACGGATCATACCACGAAGTTGACTCATCAGAAATGGCGTTCAAAATCGCAGGTTCAATGGCTATCAAAGAAGGTACAAAAAAAGCACAACCATGCGTTCTTGAACCAATGATGAAAGTTGAAATTGAAATTCCTGATGAATACACAGGTAACATCATCGGTGATATTGCAAAAAGACGCGGACGTGTTGAGGGTCAAGAATCTCAAGGCAACACCGGTAACGTAATTGTAAGAGCAACAGTTCCTCTTGCAAATATGTTTGGTTACGCAACAGATTTGAGATCTAACACACAAGGCCGCGGAACATTCTCAATGGAATTTAAGTGCTACGAACAAGTTCCTGCAAATGTTCAAGCTGAAATCATTGCAAAATCAGGTGCTAAAGACTAAGTCTTTAGTCATAAAATAAATTAATGGGGAGTTTGTAAAAATACAGACTCCCTATTTTTTAAAAAGAGAAGTTTCATTCTACACATAAAATCGGACGTTTAGATACATTTTGATATGTATTAACGCAATTCGTATCCCAAGAACCGTCATTATAATAGCATACATTTCTTCCATCTGTAGCATCAACTCCTGTAGTCATATTATATACATACTGAAAATTAGAATTTGGAACTCTATCTGATGTAAAGTAGGATGTACTTACTGCATTTAAATTTAAACCAGGTTGTTGATATTTATTTTCATATATTTCTTGCATTTCAGAAAGACTTGGCAAATGCATTCCTAAAGAGGTACAATAATTTTCCGCACCATCTACAAAATCAACTGTTGTTGATGAAACAGTTGGTTGGTAGGATTGAGTAGGTTCCGCAACATAATATTCCCCGACTTTATATGCCGTTGTTTCATTATTTCCTTGTTTAATTATCTTTCCGGCTACACAATCGTTTCCCGTTACATTATCCTTAAACACATTTCCGTCAGAGCATTTTGTACAAGTGCTTAACCCGTCAGTTTCCACACAATTTTGAGTACTTGCAGCTATACAATCACCCGCCGCAAGTAAGTTTTCTGTTGTACACTTCGTGCACGTAGTTCCACTGTAGGTGTCACACGTGTTTTCTCTGATGTCTCGACAACTCGTTCCGTTATTTTGATACCCGTTCTCACATTGTGAACACTCTCCGTTATCGTACGCCGTACAGTTGTTAATCAGTCCGTCAAAAAGTTTGTGATACGTCAAGATATATTTTCCGCAATCCAATCCGCCATCTATTGTTCCACAATACTCACTTTCGCCATGTGCAATCAGTCCATGGTCTGTCACAAGCATTCTGTACCTGTCTTTACCCGCACTGTTTGGTCGTTTATCTCCGTTTGTGTC
>JAFUZZ010000054.1 GCA_017476325.1 bacterium
AGCAAAAGTTGCTTATTACAACAATGTTATAAGTGATATGTTTGAAAATGAGGATGTTACAACCTGGGGAATTGACCCGTCAGGAGATGTTTCCGAACGTGCCGCAAGAACGTTAGATTTTATTAATAACAAATTGTCAAACTATTTTGATATTAAAGATATTGACAATCCTGAGGGCGATGCAAACGGCTGTGTTTGGGTTTACTTAAAAGATGGAAGCCGCGTGTCTGTTTGGCAATCTACTGGCGGACCATTATATATTCGTTATCATAATCCTACCGAAAATAATAGCAATATAGATATAAATAAAGAAATATGGAACGACGGACGGATTCGAGATGTATAACAATCCTGAATTAAATAAGTATTTCGGGGGCAATAGCGAAAGCATGCCCCCTATTTATTGTAAGTTTTATAAATTTTGTAAATATCTCGCTTTTATTTTTTTGATGTATAATTATCTTGGTAAAAATTTTAAGAGGACAACTATCATGGAATTAGATATATTAAGGGCGGTTGACCCTGCGGTTGCCGAATTGGTTGAAAAAGAACTAAAACGCCAACAAACGACGATAGAACTTATTGCAAGTGAAAATTTTACATCTCCTGCGGTTATGGCGGCATGCGGGACAGTACTTACAAATAAATACGCTGAGGGAAAACCGTATAAAAGATTTTATAACGGCTGTGAAAATATAGACCAAATTGAAACATTGGCTCAGGAACGTGCTAAAAAACTCTTTGGCGTTGATCATGCCAACGTTCAGCCTCACAGCGGAGCGCAAGCGAACATGGCTGTTTTTATGTATGCACTAAAACCCGGGGATAAAGTCCTTGGCATGGATTTGTCAAACGGAGGACACCTCTCTCACGGATCGCCCGTTAATTTTTCAGGACTATATTTTGACGTGGTAAGCTACGGTGTTGACGAAAACGGATGTATTGACTATGACAACGTTGCCGAAATCGCTCGCCGAGAAAAGCCGAAAATGATTATCTGCGGAGCAAGTAATTATTCTAAAATCATTGATTTTAAACGCTTTAAAGAAATTGCCGATGAAGTAGGAGCTTTCTTGATGGCGGACATTGCACATATTGCGGGGCTTGTTGCAGCGGGCTTACATCCCTCACCTGCACCTTATGCGGATTTCGTGACAACAACTACGCATAAATCTCTGAGAGGTCCGAGAGGCGGAATTATAATGTGCAAGGAAAAACACGCTCTCGGTATTGATAAAGCGGTATTCCCCGGCATTCAAGGCGGACCGCTTGAACATATCATCGCCGGTAAGGCTGTAGCTCTTTTAGAAGCTTCAAAACCTGAGTTTAAACAGTATGCCGAACAAATCGTAAAAAATGCAAAAACTTTGTCGGAAGAATTGATTAATGAGGCGATGGAAATTGTTGGCGGTGTTACCGAAAATCACTTGATGACATTGGATTTGCGAAAGTATAACAAAACGGGTAAAGACATTGCAAATGTTTTGGAAAAGGTAGGAATTACGGCAAATAAGAATACCGTTCCGAACGACCCTCAAAGTCCGTTTGTAACAAGTGGTGTGAGACTTGGTACTCCTGCGGTTACGACTCGCGGATTTAAAGAGGATGATATGAGAGAAACAGCTAAAATTATTGCCTCCGCAGTAATTTATTCAGATAGCGAAATTGCTCTTGAAAATCTTAAAGCACGTTCTCTTAAACTCTGTGAAAAATATCCGCTGTACTAAAAAATAAAAAGGTAAAAATATGATAAAACTATCAGATGCACACATCTTAGGGGCAATTATTTCTTACATAATCGGAGTTTTTATTGTTCCTCTCGTAATTGAATATTCAAAACGCAACGGGTTGATAGATGTTCCGAACGAAAGAAAAATCCACACAAAGCCGATTTCAAGACTCGGAGGTGTTGCCATTTGGGCAAGTACTATGCTAACATTTTTGGTACTTGTGTTTTTAAGTTACTATCCTTACGGAAGTTTGCTTTCCGGGATTTTAATCGGCGGTACGTTAATGTTTCTTTTGGGATTGATTGACGATGTATATAATTTGAATGCCAAGTTTAAACTGTTTATTCAAATTGCTATTGCAACATTGGTATTTTTGCTTGGCGGTCGTATTGATTCCGTACCGTTTTTGACTCACCTTAACCTGTTTGTTTCGTATATCTTGACTGTGCTTTGGATAGTCGGAATAAGCAATGCCGTTAACTTTATAGACGGTGTTGACGGGCTTGCGGGTTCTGTTGTGACCGTAAATTCAATAACACTTGGGTTAATTGCGGTTGCCATGTATCCGCCAAATACAATGAGTGCTTTAATCGCGTTTATTCTTGCGGGTTCTATGCTTGCGTTTTTAACCTACAACTTTAATCCGGCAAAAATATTTATGGGAGATTCCGGAGCATTGTTTGCGGGATTTTTGCTCGCAACACTTTCTATAACAGGAGTTATGAAAGCGGCTGCACTTGCAATTATCATCCCGTTTGTTGTTTTGGCAGTTCCGATTATGGATGTTACTTTTTCAACAATAAGACGAATACTAAAGGGGAAATCTCCTTTTGTTGCCGATGCGGAACATATTCACCATAAACTTTTAAAAGCGGGCTTTTCTCAAAATATGACGGTTGCAATTTTGACCTCTCTTGCCATAGTTGCCGGAGCGGTTGCCTCTGTGTTTGTAGGGTCTATAAAGCACTATGTTATGTATATTTTTGTTTTATTGATAATTATGTTTGTAATAAGTTTGTTTAGTCTTTTGAGAAAAAAGTAAAATTTTTATGTTATGATAGTAAAAAATACAGTAAAAAAGGAATAAGGTAATGGAATTGAGAGAAAAATATGAAGTGGTTATCGGGCTTGAAGTCCACGCACAACTAAAGACAAAATCAAAGATTTTTGCGCCGGATTTGAATGAGTTTGGATGTCAACAAAATGAAAACACTTCTCCAATCACGTTGGGGATGCCCGGAGTACTTCCTGTTTTAAACAGGGGCGTTGTTGATATGGGGATTTTGACCGGACTTGCTCTAAACTGTCAAATACCTGAAAGATGTAAATTTGACCGCAAACAATATTTCTACCCGGATTTACCAAAGGGTTATCAAATCTCTCAATACGATGAACCGATTTGTGTCGGCGGATATTTAACCGTAGGTAACAAAAAAATCGGGATTACAAGGGCGCATTTGGAAGAAGATGCGGGGAAACTTGTTCACGCAGGCGCAGACGGACTTGCGGGGTCTACATATTCTCTCGTTGACCTTAACAGAGCGGGAACACCTTTGTTGGAAATCGTTTCCGAACCTGATATGAGAAGTCCCGAAGAGGCAAGAATGTACGTCGAAAAATTGAGAAATGTTTTAAGATACATCGGAGTTTGTGACGGAAACCTTGAAGAGGGTTCAATGCGTTGCGATGCTAACATCTCTATTATGCCAAAAGGTTCTAAAGAGTTTGGAACACGTGCTGAGATTAAAAACGTTAACAGTTTTAAAGCACTTCAAAGAGCATTGGAATTTGAAATTGACAGACAAATTGAATTGGTTGAAAACGGCGAAGAAGTTGTTCAGGAAACAAGACTTTGGGACGATAATTCGGGCGAAACAAAATCAATGCGCGGAAAGGAAGATGCTCATGACTACAGATATTTCCCTGAACCTGATTTAATGCCGTTGGCAATTTCACGCGAATGGGTAGAAAGAGTACGCTCTACCATGCCGGAACTGCCTGATGCAAAACGCGAAAGATATATGTCTCTCGGCTTGAGCGATTACGATGCAAGTGTTATTGTTGAGCAAATGGATTTGGCGTTGTTCTTTGATAAATTGATTGAACTTGGTGCGGATGTTAAAATTGGCGTTAACTTCCTTATGGGTGAGGTTGCCGCTTATTTGAAAGAAGAAAAACTTTCGATTGATGAAACTAAATTAACTCCTCAGAACCTTGCCGAACTTATTAGTTTAATCCAAAAGGGAACCATTTCAAATAATATCGGTAAACAAATTATTATTACGATGTTGAAAGAGGGAACAATGGCTTCCGAAATTGTTGAAAAACAAGGGTTGAGCCAAATTTCCGATGAAGGTGCGATTGAGGCGATTGTTCAAAAAGTTGTTGACGCAAATCCAAATCAGGTTGAAGCGTACAGAGGCGGAAAAGTTCAACTGTTCGGGTTCTTTGTCGGTCAAGTTATGAAAGAAACTAAAGGCAGAGCAAATCCAAAAACTGTTAACGAAATTGTTAAAAAAATCTTAGGATAATTTATTTATGAAAAAAAGCCACATGGAAATAGAAATTAAGCAGCAACCTCAAATTATTTCTAAAATAATTGATGCTTATTTCTTTGATAATGAAAAAGTGATAATTGATGCTCCGGATGATGTTGATAAAATTATCATGGTAGCTTCCGGTTCATCGTATCATTGTGCAAGATGTGCGGCAGAAATCTTCGGCGATGTTTCAAACATTGAGGCTCGCGCAATATATTCCAGTGAATTTTTGCTAAAAAAAGTTATCCCAAACCATGCACTCTACATTTTTATTAGCCAATCAGGCGAAACAACAGATACTCTCAGTGCATTGCAAAAAGTTAAACAGCTTGGAATGCAAACTCTTTGCGTAACAAATGTTGAAAATTCAACTATGTGGAAAGCTGCGGACTATAGGGTTAACTGTCTTGCGGGTGAAGAACAGAGTGTTGCATCAACAAAAGCTCTGACGGCTCAAATGCTTTGCCTGTATTTATTGGCGATTAAATATGCTGCAGATAAAAAATCGGATATTTCAAAACAAATTAAAAACCTGCAAGTTTTGCCTGATGTTATCCAACGATCAATAAATTTAGAGGGAAAAATTCAAACTCTTGCAAAATTTTTGTATAAATACCGCGACATAGTAATTGCCGCTGACGGAGTATCTTATGCGCTTGCAAAAGAAGCATGCTTAAAAATTAAAGAAACATCGTATATTAATGTGATGTCTCATATTTTAGGTGAGTTTATGCACGGGCATTTGGCGGTTTTGAATAATAAAAAGACAATTTTAGTTTATATATCGTCTGATGAACTTTCGTATTCCGCGATTAAGAATTTAGAAAAAATCAAAGCGGATTATAACCCGCCAATATGCGTGATAGGAACATCTACGGACAGATTGAATACAAGTTATAATATTGATTGCAATTTGGATAGCGATAATTATATTTTAAAAATATTTTCAAATTTGGTAATTATTCAAATTTTGGCATTAAAAATTGCGGAAAAATTAGGTCGTGACGTTGATAAACCAAAGGGATTGAGAAAAATCGTTACAGAAAATTAACTGAAACTAATGTTCAAAAACGAGCATCAGTTTTTATTCTTTGAATTTTGCGACGATTTTAGTTTTTACAACGTGAACTTTGTTAAAAAATGTAAACATTTTTGTTTATCCCTTGGTTTTTACGCAATTATTTTTTTTAGGAAACTTTCATGGTTTGTTAAAAAAGGAGAAAATTAATGCAAGTCACTCAAAGCAACAATACGTCATTTGGCATAAATTTGATTAAATTTGAAGATAAGGCATCAAAAGAATTATTTCAATCAAAAAACAGATTTATCGGGAATAAGGCAATGGCAAATATGTGGAATGAAATTAAACAAATGAAACCCCAAAAAGGGCCTGATATTGATGTTTATATCGGTCAAGCTTTCAAAGATGATAAATTTAGTACATTGACATGCCGCAAAGATTCCGGCGATATTTTAGGTAAAGCCTTTGCAATCATTGAGGGAACAGATCACAGTTCAAAAAGTATTATAAAGGCTTTTAAAAAAATCATCAGAAGTGTTGATGAGTACAGAGCATAAATTTATTTACGGGCAGCGAAAATCCTTTTGCTGTCCTGTTTTCACTTTATTGTAAATATTTGTAACGACTGCTGGCAAATTTTTTTGTGCGCATGGTTTAGACCATGCGAGACTGAATAAGGAATAAGGGAAAAGAGATAGGAAAGAGAAATGGTAGATAGCAGTAGGTTTTATAACGTAGGCGGAAGCGGGTTCAACTTCAAAAGCGGAAATATTTCAGGAACCGCCGCAGGTTTGTCTGACGAGAAAATGGGACAAGGCGGTGAATACGCTTATATTGAGGGAGAAGAAGAGCAAGGGCAAGACAGGTTTCAATATGTTGACAGAAGTGCTCAACTCAGGGCAACTTTAAATTCACTTGCCATGCTTAATGTCGCAAATGTACTTAACGAGCGCAAACGACTTGAAAGATTGGCTAAAAAAACTAAAGATACCAGCTTGCCGAAAGATTTTGATTATCTAAATGATGACGACGAATTTGGACAAGAGTTTTTGGATGAAATTGATGATTTTGAAAAAACATCTTTATAAAACCGTATACAGGGGTTGATTTTAAAAAATGTTTTCTTTATAATTAGGTTACGAAATAGTTTCTTTTAGAAAGGTATAAGAAAATGAAAAATCCTATTATTGAAAGTGTTGAAAAAGAACACATGAATAAGACAATTACAGAAGTTAATCCCGGTGATACAGTCAGAGTTTCCGTAAGAATTATCGAAGGAAACAAAGAAAGACTTCAAGCTTTCGAAGGCACTGTAATTAAAAAGCATGGTGAAGGTCTTAACAAAACAATCACTGTAAGAAAAATTTTCCAAGGTGTTGGCGTAGAAAGAGTTTTTGCTCTTTATTCTCCAAGAGTTGAAAAAATCACTGTTATTAAACGCGGTGATGTAAGACGCGCTAAATTGTATTACTTGAGAAATCTTTCAGGTAAAGCTACTCGTATTAAAGAAAAAATTGAAAAGAAATAATTTCTTCATGTTTTGTTATATACTGCATAAGGTTTAACCCTGAACCCCGTTCAGGGTCTTATGTTATCATGAAAAAATAAGGACAGGCATGGAAGAAAAGAAAAAAGAGCTACAAAACCATATTCACTGGTATCCGGGACATATTGCAAAAGCAGAGCGAGTTTTAAAAGAAAAAATAAATCTCGTTGATGTTGTGATTGAAGTTCTTGATGCGAGACTTCCTCTCAGCAGTGCCTACGGTGATTTATCAAAAATTATCGGAGAAAAACCAAGACTTATTCTTTTGAATAAAGCGGATTTGACTGATGACAATGAATTAAAATTCTGGCATGATTATATTAAAAACAAAGAAAATGTTCCGGTAATTATTTCTGAGGCAAAAAATTCTAAAGGGTTAAATAAAGTAATTTCTGCGGCAATTAATTTAGCAGAGCCTAAAATTCAAGCATTAATGAAAAAGGGATTATTGCGCCGTCCTGCAAGAGCTGTTGTAATTGGCATGCCAAATGTCGGAAAATCAAGCATAATTAATAAACTTACCCACAGTTCCAAAACAAAAGTCGGAGCAAAAGCGGGAGTGACAAGACAGCAACAGTGGGTTAGAATCAATCCGAAATTGGAACTTCTTGATACTCCGGGAATAATCCCAATGCGGCAAAATGACCAAATAAAGGCTCAAAAATTGGCATTTGTTAATTCCGTTTCGGAAAATGCTTATGATGAAGAGCAGGTTTGTATTGAACTCTTAAAACTTTTGGACAAAAAGTATCCGACAGTAACACGACAACATTACGGTTTGGATGAACACCAAAGTCTTACTATAGAAAACATTGCTCATCGCAGAAATTGGATTGTAAAAGGCGGAGCGGAGGATGTTCAAAGAACGGCAGTATTTATTCTTAATGATTTTAGATCGGGTAAAATAGGGAGATTTATTTTAGATGAACAGCCTGTTTGATTTTGATTTTGATTTTAATTTTAACCAAAATGTTATCGGTACCGATGAAGCGGGACGGGGACCTGCTGCCGGCGGGGTTTTTGCTTCGGCTGTTTATTTTAATAATCGGGATAAAAATCTTATAGAAGAATTGTCGGCGTTAAATGATTCTAAAAAATTGACTCAAAAGAAAAGAGAACAGCTTTATCCGATTATTCTTAAAAACACTATTAATTCAACTGTGTGCATTGAGGTTGAGGAAATTGAAAAAAATAACATTTTGAATTGTTCACTAAAAGCGATGAAATTGGCATGCGAGGATGTAATCAGATGTGCCAAACTTGATAATTTTGTTGTTTTGGTTGACGGAAACAGATATATTAAAAATTTTTCGGGACGTCAACAAACTATAGTTAAGGGAGATTCAAAATCGGCAAGTATTGCTGCAGCAAGTATTTTGGCGAAAGTTTCGCGCGATAATTACATGCGGGAATTAGATAAGAAGTTTCCGCAGTATAATTGGGCAAAAAATGCCGGATACCTTACGGCAGAGCATATTGAAGCAATTGAAAAATTTGGAACGTGTAAATATCACAGACAAAGTTTTCTAAAAAAAATTAAAGCAAAACAACTTACATTGGGGATTGGGGAATGAAAAAATTTTTTGGATATTTTTTAATTATTTTTGCGTTTATTGTAGCAGGAATTACTTTTTTGCAAAGTAACATAGAGCTACCTTATTTTGGCGGGATTTATAATAAGGTTATAATAAACAGAACATCAAATGTTTTGGAAATTTTTAACGGTCATAAGTTTTACGGAGTTTCAAACTTTGATGCGGATGCTTTTAATTTATTAAGCATTATAGGTACAAATTTTCGAGGAATTTTTACAGCGGTTATGATATTTATTTTGTCGCTTTTTATGGTTCCGAAAATATATATTTTTTCATATTTGTTGTTTTTTGCGGGATTAATAATCTTAAATCCTCAAAAGGTTAGTCCGAAAATCACCCTGGGCATTATTCTTTTGCTTGCGTTATTGTTAAGGCTTTGCGGGCTTGGCGAATATCCTATGTGGATAGATGAAGTCTTTACTGTTTTATTTGCACGTAGCGGTTGGCGGACGGTGTTAAACGATTATTGCAATCCTCCGGTATTTTATATAGTTTCAAAACTTTGGATTATGATAACTCCCTATTCCGAAACAGTTGCTCGGTTAATCTCCGTAATAGCCGGGGTTGGCGGTGTTTGGAGCATATACTATATGTTGAAAAGAAAATTCAGCGAAAAAACTGCGCTTGTTGGTGCAATTTTGATGTGTTTGAGTTTTTGGGGAATTTATTATTCTCAGGAATTAAGGTGTTATGCTGTTATAATGTTGTTATCTCCGCTTTGTGCGATTTCAATGTTTAACATGTTGGAACAAAAAAGAAACAGGGATTTTGTATGGTTTGGAATTTTGTCGGCAATAATTATTAATACTCATTTATACGGTATTCTTTTTGTTGCATCGAATTTTGTTTATGCAATATTTAAGCATTTGCGTGATAAAAGATTTTATTTATTGATTTTTTTAGTATGTTTAAGTTTTCTTCCATATTTGTGTGTGACCTTTTTCAAGCATTCTATTATGGGAAACAACGCTATAATAGGCAATATGTTTTTTGAATCAATAAAAATTATTTTGCTTTTTGTATTTTTATCTTTTGGGGTTGGAATATTTGTTCTTTTAGCCAAATTATTTAAAAAAACGACTATAGCAACGGACAAAGAGAAAGACTTTCTAAAATACTGTTTATACAGTGTTTTGTCTGTTTTTGCGCTATCTTTTATAATATCAATTTTCAGACCGATAATTTATTACAGATATTATTCCGTTATATATCCGTTTATATTAGCGATTATAGCGATTGTAATTTCTCAGGATTGGAAAACCAAATACAACGGAGTAATTTTAACGGCACTTGTTTTGGTTAACATCTTTTTTCAATTTAGTGTAAAGTTCCCGCCGAGTTTAAGGTATGGTAATTTTTACGATGTAATTATTTTTGAGAAAGCGAACGGACTAACGAAGAAAAACATTGTTGTAGTATTGGATTACCTTACGTATTATTCAAAATACTATGACCTAAAAGGTGTGACTACGATGGTTCCGCAGGCATTTGATTTGGATAAAATTGAAAAAGATACAACGATTTACTTGATGTCATTCAAGGGCAGTAATCAGGATATTGAGGGTAAACGCATAAAACTTCCTGATAATACAGAGTTGATACGGATTGACAAATAGAAACAAAAACAGTGGTGCTAAAAAGGACTTGAATTTTTTTGAGACATGTTATATAATAAGAATGTTAATATAAAAAACGGAGCTTACTTATGAAGAAATTATTCACACGAGCAGGGCGGGGGGGCGGTGGGTCTCA
>JAFUZZ010000055.1 GCA_017476325.1 bacterium
AGGGGGCATATAAAAATGCGCCTTTACTTTAGCGGAGGTTTTACTCACAATCGGCATCCTTGGCGTGGTAGCGGCAATGACAATCCCAACATTAATGCAAAACAGTCAAAACAAAGTACTTGTATCTCATTATTTAAAAATGAATAATATACTCTCTAACGCATTAAAGAATACCGAAGCTACAGAACAAACCAAATTCTATAAATTATCATAAACAGATTTCAAAACGAAATTCGAAAGCCACCTTAAAACAACAGGATGTGACACAAACGAGGGTGACTCAAACTTCACGCCGAACGTGTGCCTTGCGGACGGTTCACAATTCAAATACGGAACGTTTGACGAGTCATGCACAGACAACATTTGTGACACACTGACAATAGACACAAACGGAAAGAAAGGTCCGAACAAAGAGGGCAAAGACAGATTTACGATGAACCTGACACCAAACGGCGTAAAAGCCCTTGGTGAAAGCGAGTCATGCCGTACGGGACTTGATTGCGGAGCGTACATTCTTGCTCATCACAAACTTTTTAGTGGTCCTACATGTCGTGAAGAAACGAGAGAATGTGATGGAGTATATAATGTATGTACAGATGGTACGGAAACAAAGTTAAGCACATTAACTTGTGTAACTTGTAATGAAGTAACAAGATTTTGTGATGGTGTATATAGCGTATGTAGTGACGGAACAGAAACCAAATTAAGTTCCAGAGCCTGCGCACCGGCAACAGTACCAACGGGATGTAGCACAATATCAGATAATCAATGTACAATATCAACAGTAGCAGGCAATAAGAAAATGACAAAGATGACAATTAATGTAACAGATGGTCCTAATGCAGGTGAAAAAGAAGTTTACGTATCAGAACAAATAGGTTCAGGATATAATACACAATGGGCAGACGCAGCAGGTAAATGCCCTGAGGGTACACACCTACCTGACAGATACGAACTATCCGCAGTTGCAACAGCAAAACTAGCGAACCCTAGTGCATTTCCTGACATCCCTTCTAGCGGTACGTTTTGGTCGTCTTCGGAGAAACATAGCGGTAGCGCGTATGACGTGGATTTCTCCAATGGTACTACGTACTTCAGCACCAAGGACAGTGATGGCAGGGCTCTTTGCCTAGGTAATTAAAGCACTCTGCCGAGGACAAAAAACAATTTATGAGGATGTCCAAGCGGGCATCCTTTTTGCATTATTGTTTTATAATTTTTTATAAAAGAAATTAATTTATTATTTTTTTGCCATAAGATGCAAATTTTTCTTCCAGATTTTTGTTTATATAATCTTTTGCATCATCTATAATTAACCTATATGATTGTTGAGCATAGGCACGATAAAAATTCTTTGCCTTAGAGTCTTCAAATGGATTCCTGTTTATTTTTTCGAAATGCTCAATAATATCATACAAAGGTATACAATTTTCTATTTGAGTATCAATTAATTCTATATTATACAAACTTACATAGTAGGGATATTCCTTTTCATTATTAATAATATTTGTTTCATCAACCCCATGGGTTCTTGCTCTACCAATTATTATAGGGCTTTCGTTTTTGGATGGTTTTAAAACCGTTAAAAATAATAGTTTATCCTTAGTTAATTGTCTTGGACGTTTGGGTGAACGCGTAATATAATTGTTATTATATTCACATAATTTATGTCTGTCATTTTCTTTGTCAAAATATTCAAACTTTAAAATTCCATTCAAATTATTAAAATTTTGTTTTTGTTCAACCTTACCTATAAAAAATTTATTATCACTTAGTGTTTCTAAAGAAAAACTATTTCCTTTTGATACAGAAATTATTTTATTAGGATTTTTTGCTTGTTGATTAACAAGCCAGGTTGATTTTTTAGCTTTATAAAATTCCGGAATGATAAAATGATATGGATTACAATCTTCAAAAAGTTTTTTGTTAATGTTATTTTTAGAACCATGGTGTGGTAATGAAATAACCCCTGTTTTATTTAGTACATGTTTATAAAAGTGTATAAAATAAGTATATAGTTTTTCATCTTTTAGATTTGAATCTCCTGTATGAATCCAACCAACAGAATCTGTTGGAAAATAAAATGGACAATAAAATGGGAGATAAAATTGATGTAAATTAAAATAATATTGTTGTCCAAAAAATTCATTTAGATTTCTAAAAGTGCGATCATCAAACCAAGTAATATCATGCGGACATAATAAAGGTCCTGAATATAAACATAAAGATATTAAATTAGCAAAACTTGAATCTCCTAATATATTTTTTACTTTTATCTTTTTTATAACATCTCTTATTTCTAATATATATTTTTTCGCCGAATCAAAGTCCTTCGATAGGTTATAATTTTCATTAAGTATTTTTAAATTATTATTTTGTTTTATAATATTATTCCATATTTCATCTAGTTTTTCTGAATGATTTGTATATGTAATAAAACACCAATTTAAACCAATATTTTTATATTTTATAGTAATAATATTATTACATTCCTCTGTTTCAAATTGATTGTTATCGTTCAATTTGATAGATATTGAATTGTTTATATAATTTAAGTAATTAAAATCATAATAATAATTATTATTATATCGTTGAATCCAAATGACATTATCATTTTTTAAAAATTCAATATATCTATTTAAAAATTCTTCGTTTTTTAAGCAACCTATTGCACCATATAGTAATTTATCTCTATCATTTTTATATGGTAATATAACTCGAGTATTTTTAAATATACCTAAATCAGTTAAGTCAAGAATATCATTTATGTGGTCTTCATGAAAATGAGATATGAAAAGAATATCAATTTTTTGAGGATTATTTTTATAAAATTTTAAAAATTCATCTTTTGTTAATCCACAGTCATAGATATAATTTAGTTTTACATTTTCTATTTGTAATTGTCCGGTATGAAAATCAGTATCATAACCTTGTTGTGTTTGAATTACTTTAAAATTATCATTCAAATCATAATTAAGCATATATCAAATATCCTCATAAATATTTATATTTAAAAGATTTTTAACTCAAAAATTAAACATTTTCAATAAAAATTTTGTATTAAACAAAAAATCAGAAAGAGTTTAAATATTTATAAAAGAGGAAATTTCTATTTTTCTTTTAAAAAACTAGCACAGGGGCTTGAAAATTTTAATGGGGCGTTAAAAACCCGTCATTTAGAGTCCGCATCAGACGCAAAAAGTAGCCCTCACCCCGACCCTCTTCTGCGCCTTCGCCTCCGCATGCAGGGTCACACACATCGCGTCCCGCTCTGTGGTTCCCTTTGCATCCCAAAGGGCGAGGGGGAAAGAGTATTATCCTTCTCCCCAAGGGAGAAGGTGCCCAAAGGGCGGATGAGGGGCTTCACCCTCGCCGAAGTCTTAATCACCCTCGGCATCATCAGCGTAGTAGCCGCGCTTACAATCCCGACGCTTTTACAAACTTCTAAAAACAAAGAACTCGTATCAAGTCTTATGAAAACATATTCGACGTTGGAGCGCGCAACATCACTAATTATCGCAGAGCAAGGTTCGCCAAAAAATTGGAATACCAGCGTGGATAATTTATACTCTATCTATAAATCCTATTTAAAAACTTCAAAAGAATGCGGAACAGATGAAGGATGTTTTCCTCAATTTAATTCAACCGGCTACAAAAGATTAAATGGTAATGTTTCCAATGCCGAAAATGATATATGGGATGTAAATCAAAATATTAGAAAATTAGTATTATCAGATGGTGTCCAATTACTATTTGAATATGATAGTAGTGACTGTACAAGCAAGATTTTAGATGATTCTCACGAAAATATTTGTGCTGCTATTTGGGCAGATATAAACGGAACTAAAGCACCCAATCAGATGGGAAGAGATCTTTTTGGTTTTGTATTAAAAGAAAACGGTCTTTATCCTGTTGGTTGTGATAATGAAGATTATTGTAAAATTACTAACTCCGGTTACGGTTGTGCATGTCGAGTCTTGCATGAAGGTAAAATTGATTACTAATTTATGATTTTTAAATGCGGACTGCATTTTAGGATTTTGTTCCGGCATGCCCGCATTTTTTATAAACAGAAAGGTGATTAATTTCTTTCTGTTTTTCTCTGTGTTAAAATGATTTATATGTTAGAAAAAGAATTATCAAATTTTGAGCGACAGTTTAAGGAGTTTTTAACACCCGACATTGACGAATATTTGCAAAAGTTCGTTTTTGCAAAGTCAAAACGTCTGCGTCCGATTTTGGGAATATTGTTTCTAAAGACCTTGGGATTTGAAGTTGAAGAACAACATCGCAATTTGTTTTTTGCCGTCGAATTAATCCACAGTGCATCTCTTTTGCATGACGATATTATTGACAACGCAGAAACGCGACGTGGAATTAAAACTGTTAATTTTGAATACGGAAATTCATTGGCTGTTTCAAGCGGAGATTTATTGTTGGCATTGGCAATGAAACAAATCCTTCAAATCGAAAATAAAGATGTTCAGAATATGTGTGTTAGTGAAATGGCAAAAATTTGTCATGGTGAAATTAGCCAATTTTTTTCAAAATATAAAACTCCGACTTTGGAAGAATACATTGAAAAATCGAGACAAAAAACGGCTCTTTTATTTAAAATTTCCATTACGGGCGCAATTATGATTTCTAAACAGAATAATTTATTTGAATTAGCATCAACCTTTGCCGAAAACTTTGGAATAGCGTTTCAAATAAAAAATGATTTGGACAATTTTATATCGAAAAAAGAAGATTATCAACAGGGGGTTTATACTGCTCCTGTTATCTTTGGCGGCAAAATGGCTCTTGAAAAAACAAAAGATTTGATAAATAATTATATAGAAATATGCACAGGATTAATTAAAAATTTACCTGAAAACGATTATAAATATGCCATATTAGAATTAGTAAACCAAGTGAAAGAGTAAAATGAACGAAAAAATTAAAGAAAAAGTTAAATCAGAAGCCCGAGAACTTATAGAAACCGTTGTCTTTGTTGTTTTTTTTGTAATTATAATAAGGTTTTTTCTGATTGAGATAAGGTGGATTCCGTCCGGTTCAATGCGTCCTACATTAATAGAGAAGGACAGAATAGTTGTTTCGCATATAACCAACTTTTTTGAGGAGCCAAAACGAGGAGATGTATGGATTTTTTATCCGCCGATGACAAAACTTTCAAACAATCCGCTAGCTGTTTTTAAGCGTTTAACAGGATTTTTTTGCAAAGATGTTGCGTATATTAAACGAATTATCGGCATGCCCGGAGATAAGGTTGAAATAAAAATGAAAGATGACGGAAAATATGAAGTTTTGATTAACGATAAACCTTTAAACGAGCCGTATATAATGGATAGTTATAATTACATTCCGTGTTCATACGATATGTATTGCGGTCCGTTTGTTGTGCCTGAGGGAGAATATTTTATGATGGGTGATAACAGAGGAAACTCTCAGGATAGCCGTTTTTGGGGATTTTTGCCTAAAGACAGGTTAATAGGTAAAGCCGTTTTTGTGTTTTGGCCTTTAAACAGAATGAAAAAAATATAAAAAGACTTGAAATTAAAAATTTTTGTGAAATAATAAAGTTAATGGCAAGGTAGCTTATGGTGAGCGAAGCGAACGAAGTATAAAAATGTGAGAGCCGCTCGAAGCAACTGAGCCAATGACAACAGAATAAGTAAAAATGAATGGCAAGGTAGCTCAGTTGGTGAGAGCGCACGGCTCATACCCGTGAGGTCGAGAGTTCGAATCTCTCCCTTGCTATTTTTTTTGTGTCGACGACGGCGCATCGAGCGCCGCTCACGGGTTGTTTTCGCTTTCGCTCAAACCCTCTCGCAAAATCATTCACCGGATGATTTTGCTCGGCAGAGTCCGTGAGGTCGAGAGTTCGAATCTCTCCCTTGCTATTTTTTTTGTGTCGATGACGGCGCATCGAGCGCCGCTCACGGGTTGTTTTCGCTTTCGCTCAAACCCTCTCGCAAAATCATTCATTGAGTATTTTCTTTTGTTTTCGCCCTTTTCACCTAATGCGATAAGGTTTAAAATAGCATAATTGCTTGGAATATCTAACCGGTACATCGAAAGAATGTAAATCTTTAACCTAATTTTCTCTTAAATGTTCTGCTTGCAAGTGTCAAGGTTATCAAAGCTATTATAAGTAGTGGAATTATGTTTACAATTACATCGCTTATTCCAACACCTTTTAATATTATTCCTCGTGATAGGACCATAAAGAACCGTACAGGATTTAAGTATGTTAAATACTGCAAACAAATCGGCATATCTTCAATAGGTGAAATAAATCCCGAAAGCAGTACCGCAGGCATCATAAATGTCATAACAGATAAAATTGCCTGCTGCTGCGTGTTACAAATTGATGAAATATAAAGTCCGACACCTACTATTGCCATAAGAGAAATCAAAATCGAAACAAAAAACAAAATTATAGAACCGTTAAAAGGAACATGGAAAAATACAATGACTATACCAATCATAACCATTGTTAAAGTCATTGCAATTACAAGCGGCGGAATTGATTTTCCGAGTAATATTTCAAATGATGAAAGAGGGCTGACAATAAGCTGGTCGAATGTACCAAGTTCTCTTTCTCTTGCAATAGATAAAGATGTCAAAATCAAAGTTGTTACAAGCGAAAGCATTGCAACAATAATTGTCAAAATATACCATTTGTATTCAAGATTAGGGTTAAACCAGTTTCTTACGGTTATATTCAATCCTGATCCCTTATTTCCTGCAAGTTCTGCGTTATACAAATTTATTATTTGCGATGAATACCCTGATGCTATTGCAGCAGAATTTGTTTGTCTGCCATCGGATATAATCTGAACATTTGCACCTGTTTTAGACTTTATCCCCCTTGCAAAATCATTCGGGATGTTTATTCCGAGTTGAGCTTTTTGGGTATCAAGATATTGGCGAAATTCTTTTTCATTTTCTGCATAATAGAATTCCCTAAATCTTGATGAATTTTCAAATCTTGAAAGTAATTCTCTGCTTTCAACGCTTCGAGAACGGTCTAAAACAACTGTATCAATGTTTCTGACTTCCATTGTTACCGCATTTGAAAACACCAAAAGCTGCATTAACGGCATTGCAATAATAATGGCTCGAGATTTCGGATCGTTCCAAATGGTTCTAAATTCTTTTTTTATAAGTGCCGCAACTCTGCGTAAAAAATCTCTAATCATAGCGTTTAAATATCACCCCATCCTAACCTTCCCCATCCGGGGAAGGAACTTGCTTGTTTCTTGATTGAATATTTATTGGATTTCATTTTTATCTCCTATTTGAGAGGACTGGGGCTGCATACAAAATTTTTTTAATTGTACTCCCTCTTTTGTATTGAAGGGCTGGGGTGGGATACGGAAATTTTTTAATTGTTCTCCCTCTTTTGTTTGTGAGAATTGGGGTGGCATATGGAAATTTCTTAATTGCTCTCCCTCCCTGGTTGGGGAGGGTTGGGGTGGGGTGTACATATTATAATCACAAACTCCAAACACCTCTTTCAACCTTTCATACACACCATCAATATTTTCATCTATTTCATTATTCCAAAATCTTACAACTTTAAAACCTTCAGATACAAGAAATTCTGTCCGTTTATTATCGTAAACTATGTTTATATTTTCATTGTGTTGCCCGCCATCTAGTTCTATTATTATATTCTTTTCTCTGCAAATAAAATCAACAATATAATTTCCTATTGGAAATTGTCTGCGAAATCTAAATCCGAAAAATTGCCTGTTTCTGATTATATTCCATAGTTTTTTTTCTTGAGTAGTCATATTTTTTCTTAATTGTCTTGATTTTTCTGTTATATTATCCATTTTTAGTATCACCCCATCCTAGCCTTCCCCATCCGGGGAAGGAATATTATTGCAGCCTCATTTGTGTTTTCTTATAAACTCCTGCAAAGAGAAGTAATCCTAATAAAGTCAAATAAAAAGCATTTGCTAACCTTATTTCATTTACCCCGCCTGCCATAAATTCACTTTCAATAAATGAAATATAGTATCTTGGAGGAATTATCATGGTTAAATATTGGAAAAACACAGGCATTGAATTTATCGGAAACATTAACCCGGACAGCATCAGAGCAGGCATAAACCCTAAACTTATTGATACCATACTCGCCATAAATTGATTTTTTAGGGCAGTTGAAATCATTAAACCAATACCTAGTGACGTAAATAAGAAAATTCCGCTAATCAAAAAAAACATAAAATAACTGCCCCTGAACGGCACTTTAAATATACAAACGCAAAGAAACATATTAAATGCTGTTGATAACATTCCCAATATAAAATACGGAATGTATTTGCCAAGCACAATATGAATTGCTCTGACTTTTGTACTTAATAAAGCCTCCATTGTTCCTCTTTCCCACTCACGGGCAATTACAAGAGAAGTCAAAAGAATACCAATTAATGTCATCGTAATTGCTATAGACCCCGGAACAATAAAGTAATGAGAGTTCAAATCGGGATTATACCAAGTCCTTGTTTCTGTATTGATTATCGGTCTTTGTATTTTTCCACGATATTTGCTTGTTAAAAGCCATTGATTAGCAATCATATTGGCATAACTCTGAACATAGTTTGCGGTATTAACTTCACTACCATCTGTTATAACAAGTAAATCAGCTTTTTGCCCACGAGAAAGTTTCGATGAAAAATCGTTTGGAATAATAACAGCACCTTTAATTTTAGAACTTAAAATCGCAGTTTTAATATCTTCCATATTATCAAAATTTATTGAACTAACGTATTTACTGTGTCCGAAAGATTTAACTAAAGTAGCCACTTCGGGTGAATTATCATCATTTTTAATCCCCATTGTTATTTTTACTGAATCTAGATTTATTCCGAACATATAAATCGTAATTGATATAATTGGCAGAATAAAAGCAATGACAATACTTGACGGATCTCTCAATATCTGTTTTATTTCTTTTTTAATTAAGGCGAGCAATATTTTCATTATGATTTACCCCTTTCACTCTCCTTTATTAGTGTAATAAATGTTTCTTCCATAGTTGGCAATACTCCCTCGCCCCTTTGGGGAGAGGGTTGGGGTGAGGGGTTAAAAGCAGCCGCTTTTTGCTTAAGCTCTGTTGGTGTTCCAACGGCAATAGTTTCACCTTTATAGAAAAGAGAAATCCTGTCGCAATATTCCGCCTCATCCATAAAGTGAGTTGTAACCATTATCGTTACACCTTTTTTAGATAATGAAATTATATGATTCCAAAAATCACGTCTTGTCAAAACATCAACACCTGATGTTGGTTCATCTAAAAACAAAACAGGAGGATTATGAATTAATGCTGCTGCCATTGAAAGTCTTTGTTTTAAGCCAAGCGGCAGTTCTTCTGCTTTTGCATTTTGATATTCTCTCAGTCCAAAAACATCAATAACTTCATTAACCTTTTCTTCTTTTTTCAACAAGCTGATTCCATAAGCAAGAGCGAAAAAGTCTAAATTTTCACGAACTGTTAAACTGCCGTACAGTGAGAATTTTTGTGCCATATACCCTAAATTTGATCTTGCTTTTTCCGGGTTTTTCTTTATATCAATTCCCATAATTCTTGCAGTACCTGATGTCGGACGAGCAAGTCCGCACATCATTTTAAATGATGTTGATTTCCCAGCTCCGTTTGGGCCTAAAAGCCCAAATATTTCACCTTTTTTAATTTTAAAGGTGTTATTTTTAACTGCATAAAAGTTTCCGTATCTTTTTTCTAAATTATCTGCCTCAACGGTTAATTAAACATCAGGTGCTTTATAATCGTAATTTTTCGCAATTAAGGATTCTTCTTGATTGTAACCGCCCATTAAGTCAATTACTTTATTTTCAAACTCTTGTGGCGTTGGGGCAAGGTCGTGCGGTTTTCCTTCATAAATAACCTTACCTTTATCTATGACTACCGCCGTATCAAAGCTGTGAGCCTCATCTAAATAAGCTGTTGACCACAGAACTGTTGTTTCAGAGGTTATCATTTCACGAACCATTTTCATTAAATCTCTGCGAGATATAGGGTCAACTCCGACAGAGGGTTCATCTAAAAGTAAAAATTCCGGATTTCCAAGCAAAGTGCAAGCAAGACACAACTTTTGCTTCATACCGCCTGATAATGCACCTGAAAGTCTGTCTTGAAAAGGTGCAAGAGTTGTAAATTCCAACATCTTATCAAAATCGTGCGCAACACCTTTTAAATCAGCATACAATTTTAAATTTTCCAGAACGGTTAAATCTTCATATAAACCAAACTTTTGAGGCATATAACCTATATGCAAATTAAGTTCATCTTTTTGGGTTTTGGGATCAAAACCAAGCACATTTATTTCACCTTCATTTGGCAATAATAAACCGATTATTGTTCTTAAAAGAGTGGTTTTGCCTGCTCCGTCAGCCCCTATTAAACCTGTAATTTTCCCTTTTTCAATATTTAAAGACAGATTATCAATAGCAACGCTAGAGCCGAATTTCTTTGTTAAATTCTTAATTGTTACCGTCTGCATTGTTTTCTTGATTATCCTTTGAAATTAAATTCACTTTTATTGTTACAGGCATTCCTTGTCTTAAATATTCATCTATATCATAGATATAAACTCTAATACGATAAACTAAGTCAGTTCTTGTATCCGTTGATTGAACTGTTTTTGGAGTAAACTCCGCAACAGGCGAAATATAACCGATTTGACCTTTATATTCTCGCTTCTTTCCTGTTTGAGGATTTACTGTATCTGTGTATACATTTACCTCTTGACCATATTTAATATTGCCTAAATCTTTTTCATTAACATAGGCCCTAACCCAAACAGGATTAGTTTTTGCCATTGTATAAACAGGTTGTCCTTTTTGAACATTGCTTCCCGGTTCAACTACACGAACCATAATTATTCCGTCTTCAGGAGCATAGAGTTTCGTATATTTTAATTGGTTACTTAAATAATCTTTGTTTGCAACTGCTGCTTTATAATCCGCATTTGCTTTGTTTTGTGCGTTATACAATGATTCAATTTCCTGTTTAGAAACTGTATCATCAACTCCTAATGGAGCGTATCTGTTATATTTATCAGTTGCATCTTTTTGTGTTGCAAGGGTTCTGTCAACTTCTGCCTCTGCCTTTTTAAAATTTGCATCATAGTCGGATTCATCCATAACCGCAATTAATTCACCTTTTTTAACTGTATCACCTTCTTCTTTTAAAAGTTTTGAAACGAGTCCGGAAACTTGAAAAGATAAATCAACCTGCCTTATTTCGATATTGCCGAATAAGGTCAATTCATTTGATGTGTCTTTTTTGTTGGCTTTATAGAAAAATATACAAAGTCCTGCAATTAAAATTATTAAAACTAATGCTATAATCTTTTTTTTCATTATATCTTACCCCCTACGGTTTTATATAGTGTGTAATAATTAACTAACCTTCTTGTTTTTGCTTTAGTCAAATCCATATCTTTGTTTATGTACATATTTTCAGAGTTAATGTACTGTGTTTTTGAAATAACTCCACGATTTAACATCCTGTCTGCATTATTCAAATTTTTAGTTTCAAGTAAAAACTTCTCTTTTGTTTTATTTTCAATTTCCGTATCGTGTTTTATAATACAAAGTGAAGTATTAACTTCTTTTACGGCATCTAAATCGGTTTGTCTGTATTGCTCAAAAAGTTCTTCATATTTTGCTTTTTGGAATTTTAAATTAGCAATTTTTCTACCGCCTGTAAATAAGTCCTGTGTTGCACCTGCGAGTAGTGCTGCAAGAGAAGATTCCCAAGAGAAAAACGAACCCGGTGCAATTGTATTAAATGCCCAAATTCCTGTTATATTAAATGTTGGCAAGAATTCTTTTCTTGCGACACGAATATCAATTTTTGCTTTTTCCAATGCCATTTCTGCTCTTTTAACATCAGGTCTTGAAAATATAACATCCGACTCTATTTCGTTTGGAATAACCGCATTATATTCAAAATTATCTATATTCCCACGTGGAATGTCAGAATTAATCGTTTCTGCATTTACCCCTTGACCTATCAAAACTGCAAATTGCATTAAAAGTACTTCTCGTTGTTTAACAAGATTTTCTAATGTTATATTTGCTTGTTCAACATTAGTTTTAGAGTTATTTAATTCTGTTGTGTTTATAACACCACGAGAAAGTTTTTTGTTATCATCATTTAAAATTTGATTATAGTTATTAACAATTTTTTCTTGTTCTTCTATAAGTTTGTCATACTCTAAAATATTTGTATAAACCGTTGCAACATCTGATAATAGTGCTAAATATGCACTTTGTTCATCAAATTTACTCATTTCATAAGTTTTTTGAACACTCTTTGTTTTATCTCTGTTTTTTAGAAGAAAATCTGCCTCGTAGTTTGCTATAAAAGGTAATACAAAAGCATTTTTGCTAACACTCAAATTAGGATTGAACTTTGGAGAATGAATTCCTAAATAATTTGCGGACACACTAAAACTTGGTAATTCGTTTGCAAATTGTGATTTTACATTCTGCCTGTATTCTTCCACCCTTATTGTTGCTTGTTTTGCGTTGTGATTATTTTCTATTGCCTCATTGACATATTGGAACAAATAATCATCATTGAAACGATTGAAAAACTCTACATTCAAATCGTTTCTATCAACTGCAAAACAAGGAGTAAATACGAAAAGGGACAGTGTTATCATTGTTAATGATAATAATGTATTTTTCTTATTCATTTATCTCGCCTGCTTCCTTTAAAAATTTTTATATATAAATCAAAACATTATTTAATTATACCTTTAAATAAACCTTTTTTCTCTTCCAAAAATGCTTCTGATTATGTTTTACTCTTGGTATTATAAATTTTAAGTTGTATGATTATAAAACAATCATTTTATTATTGTCAAAAATGTAAAGATTTTTACAAAAATCTATGTTATATACCTTAAATATCGCAATTAGTTGACAATCAGATAGTATTATATTATGATTACTGAAAAAACAATTATAGGAGAATTTTTTATGAAAATAATCGACTGCGAATTTCACTATTACTTACCTGAATTGATGGAATATCTGTCCACACGAGATAATGCAATGAAATATTATCCTGAAACTAAAATTCTGGAAGTGAGAGATAAAGTTTTTGCACATTTTGACGGGGTAACGAATGAATACCCGGTTATTGATGAATTAATGAATTTTGGAGCAGAAAGAGTTGCCGTTATGGATAAAAACGGCATTGATGTTGCTGTTATGTCAACATCTCCCGCTTTAGAAGAATTACCTAAAGAAGAGGCTGTATATTTTGCAAAGAAGTCTAATGATGCAGTTGCTGAAATTATAAAAAAATATCCGGGTCGTTTCTTAGGAGCTGCTGTTTTGCCAACTCCTTATGTTGATGAGGCGATAAAAGAACTTGAACGCTGTGTAAAAGAGCTTGGTTTTAAATATTGGCACACACATTCTAATTATAAGAATGAACATTTATATGAAGAAAAATATCTTCCGCTGTTAGCTAAAGCAGAAGAGTTGAGTTGTGCATTTTATGTTCATCCGCAAGCCTCTGATGATAAAGATATGAAAGATATGGGTTACGTATATTCTTCTCCGGGACTTGGTTTTGGCTTAGATGCCATGAAAACATCATTAAGAATTATATTAAATGGAACATTTGATAAATTTCCTAACTTAAGAATGATTCTTGGTCATTTGGGCGAATACTTCCCATTCATATTAGACAGGGTGGACAATCGTTTTGAATGGATTAGAGATGATGAAGTAAAAATGAAACATCCTGTTTCATATTATTTTAAAAATAAAAATGTTGTTGTAACAACAAGCGGTAATATGTCTAAACTTGCTTTTGAATGTACAAAGAAAGCTCTTGGCATAGATAGTATCATTTTTGCTTCTGATTATCCTTATGAATGCTTGTCTGAAATGATGAAATTTATGGATTCTTTGGAATTAACCGAAGAAGAAAAAGAAAAAGTATTTTACTTAAATGCTGAAAAATATATTTTGAGCAAATAATATTTTGGTTTGTAGGTTAGTTTTACTTCAAATAAAGTTGGCAATAACAATAAGATAGTTGGCGTGATAATGCCAACTATTTTATTGCAAATTTAATTTATTCTGTTTTGCTTGTCAAATTTCCTAATAGAGTTGCGCCGGCAGATCGTGTGAACGATGGCAAACAAACACCAATGCGAGATTTATCAGAGAGAATTGAACAAATTATCTGCTTAATTTGAAATGTCTGACAGTTAGTTTTGAAATTTTTCCGACTTAACGGCTCACAAAATTAAAAACTTTCAATTTCATTGTCGGACTTTTCAATTTGTTCTGTCAATTTTTCTTTAAATATTTCGAACCAGTCAACCATCTGTTTAATTTCACCAAATCTAAATCCGAAACCGTTTGCCAAATCTTCATCAGCCAAGTCCTTATATCCGACATGGTAGGCATTTGGTGTCGCGGTTGTATTTAGTTTTTTATATTTTCTTGTTGATAATTCTTTTTTCCTTATATTAATTACATTTGAGTAATTTAATTTTTCGCTAAAACAGAAAGGTACGGAAATACTGCCCTTGTCCGGTTTAATCATTAAACCGAAGGAACGACAAATCAGACCCCTGTGATTATATACGGAACATACGTTATCAATTAAAAAAGGGCAATCGTAATGAAATTTTTTCTTTTTATTTTTCTTTTTTGCCTCAATAATTTCGTCTATTTTTTTTTCTATAACTTTTCTTTTCTCAGGCGGGAGCATAGATGCGCCGATAATTAAATATTGCATTTCAATTTGAGAATACGGAAATTGCTGATTTTTACAACATCTTCCGCACCCTTTTTTACAAAATATAAAAGGTTTTTGGTCCTCAAAATATCTGTCAAGTTTTTCTTGAATAAAGTCAATGTATTTTAAATAATTTATTAATTCGTTTTTAGTAAAATTTAACATATTTTTATGATAATATAAAAATATGCTAAATCAATTATCCAGAACTGAATTGTTAATAGGGCGCGATGCCGTAGAAACACTTAAACAGTCGCATGTTGCTGTTTTTGGTATTGGCGGTGTCGGAGGATACGTAGTGGAAGCTCTTGCCAGAAGCGGAATTGGTGCTATTGATTTGATTGATAATGATAAAGTTTGTTTAACTAATATAAATCGTCAAATTTATGCCACACACTCAACTATTGGCAGGTATAAAACCGATATTGCCGAAGAAAGGATAAAAGATATTAATCCTGAGGTTATTGTCAAAAAATATCAAACCTTTTATACTCCTGAAACAAAAGAAGAGTTTGATTTTTCAAAATACGATTATGTCATTGATGCCATTGATACCGTTGTCGGAAAATTATCATTGATTGAGGAATGTAAAAAGGCTAATGTCCCTATAATTTGTGCAATGGGTGCAGGAAACAAACTTAATCCGACAAAATTTGAGGTTGCCGATATTTCAAAAACCTCTGTTTGTCCGCTTGCCAGAGTTATTCGACAAGAATTAAAAAAACGCAAGATCAAAGGGATTAAAGTTGTTTTTTCAAAGGAAGAACCCCTAAAACCTCGCGGGATTTATGATGCCGACGAGGAAAACACAGGGGGTTGTTCTGCCGAGACTGTCAAAAATAATGCCGTTAAACGACAAATTCCCGGCAGCATCGCATTTTGTCCGTCTGTTATGGGATTGATTATTGCAGGAGAGGTTGTTAAGGATTTAAGTTTGAAAGGATAAGTTATTATGCAATACAAAATTTTTGATAATTCATTATACGCACGTTTTGATAAAGGGGATGAGGTTCTTGGCGGTATTGTGGAAATATGTCAAAAAGAAAACATCGCCGTTGCATCATTCGCCGGCATTGGAGGGTGCGGAGAAATTACGGTCGGAACGTATAATCTTGAAAAACATGATTATTTAACTAAATCCATGACAGGCATGTTTGAAATGCTGTCTGTTAACGGAAATGTTACTCTTAATCAGGATAATGAATTATTTGCTCATGCCCACGCAATGTTTTCTTACATTGGTGATGACAATCAAATTCAACTTATTGGCGGACATTTGAAAAAAGCCGTTATAAATTTAACGGGGGAAATTGTTATTACTCCTGTCAAAAATGCTAAAATTATAAGACAAAGAAATGATGCTGTCGGAATTAATACGTGGAATTTCGAAAACCTTTAAAGAGTATTTTCTAAAAATAAATTTTTATCTACCTGATTAAAGAATTCTTGATATATTTCAGGATGGTAGTGTCTTACAACTTTTCTCGGAGAAGCTTTGACCGTTGTGTATCCATCAGCATTTTCAAGTTCTTTTTCTATAATCGACAATCTTACTTTTGTTCTCTTCCCGACTGTTTCTATGTTAATATTTGAGTCAAAAATTACAGTATGCGGAGCAACCTCATTAGATATGCGAACGGTATCCTGAGCCATCCCTAATATTGCAAACGGATTCATTCCGAAAGAAATCGCAAGGCATGCCGTATTTACCGCAAAATCAGTCGAATATAACGTAATTCGGGCTTTATTAGTTCTTTTAAGTCTATCTTCTTTTTTCGCTCTGATAAAACCAAGTTCGTCTTCAATGTTTTGTACGACAAACCCGTTATCTTGAAGGGTATTAATAACAGCTTTTGTAACTTTATAGGTGTCGGTTGTATCATAGTAATGAGTTTGAACCTCTCTAACTTCAAACATAGATTTTACAGGCTTTTTTTTTGCATAAGCCGAATTTGTTAATAATAAAAATGTACAAATTAAACCGATAATAACTTTTTTCATTTACTATATCTTTTGTTTTTGTATGAAGATTGCTTTATCTACGAGAGAAAAGAAATTTTGGTAATATGTTTCGTCATTAATTTCTTCAATTTTTTGAGCGTTTCCGTAAATATTAAGTAATTTACGTTTAAAATTAATTCTTACTCTGATTTCGTTACCAAATTCAGTTACATTTGCGGTCGCCTCTACTACGGCAACTGCAGCTCCGCCCAAACCCTTTTTGGTTCCGAACTCTTTTTCGATATCTATTGTTTTATCGTTAGTACTAAATTCTTTTGAGCCTGAAATAAAACCTAAAAGAGGATTTGCATTACTAACAATAAAGCCCTCATCCTGTAAAACATTTAACATTGCCTTCATTAACGCCGCTTTTGATATTGAGTCGTACTGTCTTGTTTGGTACTGTCGTTTTTGAAGCTGTGTTTGAGGTGTAATAACTTCATTATTTTTTTTAGCGGAAAAGACAGGCATCAAAATTCCGGAAAGCGAAAATGTTAAAAATAATATTAATATTTTTTTCATGTTTTTTCCTTTATTAGAAACTACTCATGTGATAATTGAACGAAGATACCTTTTGATTTGTAAATTTTATAACGATAGTCAAGGTTTTCTGATTAGATTGATAATTTCCGCCGCTTTTTGAGTAACCTACCCCAAGCACGCCTCCGCCTCCGCCATTGACGCCTCCGCCTCCGCCAAAACCGCCGGCTCCAATGTCAAAACCATTTTTATTATAACTTGTTACGGATGCAACTTTATAATAAATCCAAGTATCTCTTCCCTCAGAGTCAACCGTTACAATATTTGGAGAACCCAGTGCCATTGCAACCTCTTCTTGTGTCGTTCCTATTTTAATATTTTTTTGTGCGGTTCCCAAAGTCAGATTTGTTTGTTGCACAGGGGAGGATGTGCAAGTCTCAGGGTGTTTAATACATTTTATTTCTTGTTTGCGTCTTAGTTTCTCTAATTTTGCCTGATATTTTGCATCTTGTACCGATGTATCATTAATGGCATAGGCAGGCAATATAAACATTGATATAATTAATAAACTTAAAATCTTTTTCATTTCCAATTCCCCTTTTCCTGAATTATATTGAAGACCCAAAAGTTTGTAAACATTTTGTAAACATAATTAAAGTAAATTGTAAATTTTTCTTTCCAAAAATACTTATATAAGTATAGGGGTAAGGTTATTTATGCAAATTAATTCTAACGGTAATTACGGTTTTCAAGATTTTGGCGCGATGAAAAAATCCCAATTTAAGGGATTGGATTTACTTTGTGTAAACACTTTTAAAGCACCGATTGAAAAATATAATTCAAATTCCGACTTGCAAAATTGGGCATCAAAAAAACTGGTAACAGATGTTTTTTCAAAAGACTTAGAGGGAAGAACTCCTCGTGTTACCATTGAAAGAAAATCCGTAATGGAAAATTGGAAAGATTTTTTGTCTAATGCAAAAACAATCTCGGCTGCAGCAGGTTTGGTAATTATGTCATCAATATTTGGAAAATTATCTCCAAAAAATGATGATGTTCCGCCGCCTTTGAATGAAGAAGCTTTAAATAAAACTCTTCAACAAGTTAGTGAAAATCCAAATGCTAATTTCCAAAAATCGTACCTTAAAACTTTAAAAAATGAAATTATTGGTTTTGATATTGATAATTACACAGGCTGGATTAAAATTCCGTCCAAGGATAATGATGAAGCCAATTATGAAAAGAATTTGGAAAAATTGAAATTACTTTCAAGCAGTTCTTGGTGTACAAAGGCTTCAGGTGCAGATACCCATTTAATGCGCGGAAATTTCCATATTTACTATGATAAAGGTCAACCGAAACTTGGTGTTCAAATGTCTTATCCTGATGAAATAGATGAAATTCAAGGTGTTGAAAATGATTTTTCCGTACCGGCAAATTATTATGATGTCATGAATAATTTCATCAAAGAAAATCATCTTTCTCTTTCGGATAAAGCCGATGATACAATGTATAGAACAAAACAACATATCAGGGATTTGAAACTTGCACAAGAAAGTTTGAAAGAAGATATTAACAACAAAAATTATACTAATATTCTAAAATATTTTAATATTGAACGGACGGAAAATCCTGACGGAACGGCTGTTTTAAGTGCATATCACGATTATATTGATTATAAAACTCTGGGTATTGATGTTCAGGATATGTTAAAAGATGTTGTTGAAATTAAAGGCGATTGCGATTTAAGAAAAGCAAAGATTACCGATTTAAGCAACTTAAAAACTATTGGCGGTTTTGCCGACTTTACGGACTCTCAGATTTCAAATCTTTCCAATTTAAAATCTATCGGACTTGGTGCAATATTTAAAAATTCAAATGTTAAAGAATTAAATTCATTGGAATCATGTCCAAATTTAAATGTTTCTTATTCCGAAATTAAGGAATTACCTAACTTTAAGGATGGTAAGGTTACTTCTGATAAAGATGTTAAACTTCCGTTATTAAAGTAAAAATCAACGCTTTAAATTTTGTACTTAAAGAGTTCTAAATTAGCAGTGTAAACATCTCCGACATTTGCTGAAAGATTATTATCAAAGAAAATAAAATCTTTTTGAAGTTCAAAACCCTTTTCCTGCAACAGAGCTTTTATTTCCGAATAATTATATTTATCGGCAACGATTGTATAGTACTCATCTTTGTTAATATCATCAAAATTTTGGAATGTAATATTCTTCGCTTTCGGAAGTTTTTCCGCTATTTCATTTTTAAATGAATCACCGTTTTTAAAGCTTGCAATAGCAGACGGGGTTAAATTTCCGAAATTTAATATATGATACGCGTTACTTACCTCAAACGTATTATCACCCAGAACGCAGACTTTTCGGTTTTTCAAAATCGTATTGTCAAGCAGAGGCGGATTTTTTGGCGGAAAATGTTCCATTATTGTTTCAAGAATGCTCAGATATAGTTTATATGTATTTTCAGCACTGAAATGATAAGCGTTTTCAAGAACATCACAATTATTTTTTATGACATTGTTAATATCGGCAACGGCAAATTTTTCCGGGTATTTTTTACCTAAATACATAATTATATTGTTTAATTTTTTTGCCTGTTTTGAGTTTGCAAAACTTTCAAGACAAGGACATGTCATAAGTACTATTTTCGTTTTTGGAGACATTTTCCCTGCTATCCACAAGAGATTGTCGTGAAATCTTTTTCTTGAAATTTGACCTTTTTGATTAAAGCGTTCCAAAAACCACTTTGCTTTATCCTGAGTCCCTATTGCATCGGAAATAAACATTACAACGCCCCAGCCAAGAACAAGATTATATTTTTTTGTTTTGTGTTCAAAAATTTCCCATTGCGCATCGTCGTGAAAAGTGAAAACAGCGTAGTCCCAATCTTTTTCGAACATTTTTGTTTGGAACGCGTCATCTTTTTCGAAATTATAAAAATATCGCTTGCAAAAATTTTTATCTTCATCGGACATTTCAAAAATTGAACGGAAGTATTCGGTGCCGACGTTACCTATTCGCACATTTTTTTGAATGTTCCAATCGGTGTATTCGTATTCTAAATTTATCATTGCTTTTGACATATACGCAATAGGCAAACTAAGTTCACATGCACCGGTTGCAAAAACATTTGGTTTTGCTGCAGGGTTTACTATTTTTGAAAGTAAATCCTTTTCCGTAAAAAGTTCTTTTTCGTTGTAGTCAATAATTTTTATATAATTTGTTATGTTTTCGTTTTTGAGTTTTGTTGCCGTTTCCCCGTTAAGTTTTATATTTGGAAATTTTAAATATTCCCAAACAAATTGTTCAACACCCATGTTCATTATCCGACATGAAAACGCAAAGTGAATAAGTGTATTTGTTTTTGTATCAAGAGTATAAATTCCGGCAAATCCGTAATTGCCAAAATTATCGTTAACCTCAATAAGTTCTGTTTTTATTTCTTTGTTATTTAACAGTTTTTTCACATCATCTTTTGAAATTCTCAATTTTGTAAAATTAAGCTGATTAGTTCTGTTCAAAAGTTCGTGAGCGCGGTCAATCGCAGTATTTGACAGAGGTATAAATTTTACGGTTATATTACTTTTTTCTAAAAACTCTCTGTTAGACGAAAATTCTTGTTGAGCCAGATATTTTTTTTCAAGATGTTTATATTGTAAAAGTCTTGTAAACTTTTTATCGGGTTCATCTTGGTTGACAAGATTGTATATATACCTGTCGATAACTTCGGGTTTTATTGTTTTAATTTTGGGATTGTAAAACGCAACTTCTCTGTGGTTTGCAAACTCATCATCAATAAAAATAGTATTTTCAGCGCGAAAATGTGTTTCTTCAAGAATTTGTTTTACGGCTTGTCCTTTAGGGAAAAATCCGATTTTAGGAAAAATAAAATAGTCCCAAATCTCCAAATCCTGTAAAAACTTTTTTGCTTTTTCAAAATCGTTTTTAGAACAAATAGAGTTCATAATACCACGCATGGCAAGGTTTTTAACAATATCCATCCTAAACTTAACGGGAGTCGGAGTTTCACCCTCGGCAAGCGTTCCCTGCCAAAATGTATTATCCAAATCCCAAATAACAAGTTTTACTTTTTCATCAATTATTTCTTGACTGTTTTTCATTAATTTCTCAACATACCTATACCACAGGTTTTTCTTTGATTTTTGCCGCAATTCCTGATGCCGCAATTAAACAAATTGCACCGATAATGAATGTGTATTCCCAATGGTAATTTACTCCGTCCGCAATGTTAAATGCACATTTACTAATAAACCAAGAAACAAGAGTACATACAAATACTTGCGGTCCTGCGATAAAGATGTTAAAAATACCCATTACGGAACCCTCTGTACCGGGTTTTATGTATTGAGAAAGCATTGCAAACGGTAATGCACAAATGCTTGCCCAGCCAAGTCCTGATAGTCCCATCAAAATTGCAACCGCAATCGGATTATGTAAAAATGCCATTCCGATGAATGCCAATGCCATTGAAAGCATTGAAATTATATGAACTTTTTTGTTACCGAATTTACCTGACAAAACCCCTATTGGAATTGCAACCAAGAAACACACAAGGTTAAAGATTGCAAAACATATTGATGAAAAGTTTGTTCCGCTTAAGACAGCACTATCGTAAGAGGCTTTAACCGTTTCGTTTACTCCCGACAAATCAGGGACTCCATAAACCGTATGTACAGCGTATTGAGTGAAATAAATCATCATACACATGTTTCCAATCCAAGTGAAAAACTGCATCCAACAAATTTTTCCGACTTCGGGAGAAAGTGCAAAGAATTCTTTTAATGATTGTATAAAGTTTGATTTTTCTTGTTTTTCATCCGAAACGGGTTCGTGTTTTTTCTCTTTAATAGCCAAACAAGTCCAAGCCATACCGAGAGTAAACGCAAGAGCCGCCATAATAAATTGGGCATTTATTGACATTTGATAATTAAAAACATATTTTAAAAGCGGAGCAGTACCTGCCGCAACAACTGAACCGAGACCAATTGCAAGACTTATATATGAGTTTGCAACGGAGTGTTGTTCTTGCGGAACCACATCAGGGATTAACGCTCTGTAAGGACCTTGTGCAATGTTTACGCACGCATCAAGAATCCAAATCATAATTGCGGCAAAACACAATGCCGCAAGCGGATGTATTGATAAATTAAGGGATGAGCCAATCGAGTTTGTAATTACTTCAGAGTTTGGCAACGCCCACAGAGCAAGTGCGGATATTAAGGCACCGCCAAGCAAATACGGACGGCGTCTGCCAAAACGGGAAGTTGTTTTGTCGGATAAGGCACCGATTAACGGTTGAACGACCATTCCGGTAAAAGGGCCCGCAAGCCAAATTAGCCCAAAAATGAATGGTGATGCTCCGAGGTTTTCCGTAACAGGTCCTGATAAGATTATTCTCATTTGCCAGGCAAATTGCAACCCGAAAAAACCTATTGCAAAACTCAAAAATTTTGCGGTACTAAATTTTTTTAATTCTTCCATTTATATCCCTTTTCCCTAATCTATACCTTGATATAAGTTTAGCGGTAAAAAGATTATCCGTCAAGCCCCCTAAGCTTGACGGATAATGCAAATATATTGTTTTCGACTAATTACCCAGGCACAGAACCATTAAACTGCTGTTGGTCTTTGAATTGTGACTCGCCTTTATGTAATTTACTATGATTTTGGTTTTACGCAAAAAATCATGTTGCTTGTATATGACCTTGTTTTTCCGGCAACTTCACCTGTTGTAAAATTAACTGTTTTTGCCCATTGAATATTATCGTGGACACTTAAATCCGAAGACCATATTGTTCCTTTCATTTCTTTTGGATAACTATTACTTTCATATAAACTCCACAGAGTATCAAAATCAGGTAATTCCATATCTTTGGCAAGGCAGGCTTGTTTTGCACCTTCCCACCAATCGTGCGGGGTATCAGGATGATATTTATTAATCCAGTCTGTATCTGTAGCATATTCATATCCGCCTGAATCAATATGCGTTACATACATGTGCCCAATATCATAAACCATTTCTCCATTGTCAAGTTTACAATATCCGCCTGTAGTATTAGCACATGGTTTGATTTGATATAACTTATGATGCGCCAAGATGTACGCACCGCAATCAAGTCCGTTTTCGCAACTGTCAGACTCGCCAAGGGCTTTAAGTCCGTTTGGTGTAAGGTTCATTGTAAATCTGTCTTTGCCTGCCGTGTTCGGTCCTTTCTTTCCGTTTGTGTCGATTGTGAGGGTGTCACAAATGTTGTCTGTGCATGACTCGTCAAATGTTCCATAAGCAAATTGTGAACCGTCCGCAAAGCAGACGTTCGGAGTAAAGTTTGAGTCGCCCGCATCTGCGTCACATCCTGTTGTTTTAAGATGGCTTTCGAATTTTGTTTTAAAATCAGTTTCAGATAATTTATAGAATTTTGTTTGTTCTGTTGCTTCGGTATTCTTTAATGCGTTAGAGAGTATATTATTCATTTTTAAATAATGAGAAACAAGTTCTTTGTTTTGACTGTTTTGCATTAGGGTTGGGATTGTCATTGCCGCTACCACGCCAAGGATGCCGATTGTGAGCAGGACTTCGGCAAGTGTATAGCCCCTGAG
>JAFUZZ010000056.1 GCA_017476325.1 bacterium
TAAAATATTTTAATACTTTTTAAATTTTTAATCATATCATCCAAAACATTAAGAATTTCTAAACCCGAAACGCTGAACAATTTGTTAATATTTTCTTCAAATTTTGTCGGCAAAATTTTGCAATGTTCCTTTGCATATTTAACAAGTCGTTTTTCTCCGGGATGAAAAAGTTTATTAATCGCAAATATAATATCAAAATAACTTGCCATAAATCCTGCAATACGATGATTTACACTGTTAATATCATTGCGATGAATGGCTTTTTCTATTTGCTCATAGTAAGATGCAAACGGCTTATCTTTCATAAGCATAATGTTTCGATGAATTATATTTTTTTGTAATTCTTTAGGATACTCACATTTTATTGTTTCTTGCAAATCAGAAAGCCAACCGTTTTTATCGTAAATTATTCGAAAATTATTCAATGTGTATAAAAATGCGGTTGTATATCCATTTGACGGAAAATGTTTTACCCAAACATTTTCAACTGTTGTACAAAACCAATCAATATTCCAAAACATAACGTCAAGTTGTTGTCCCATTTTATCGACAAAAAATTCATCTCCCGAGCCAAAGTATTCTCCGCCAACTTCAAACTTTGAAGAATACCTCCTGACAAGTTCTTCTCGCAATATCAAAGGAATATCGGTTTTAACAAAAACATATATATCAATATCAGAAATTTTATCACAGGTTTTTGCGGCAGAAGAACCGCCAATGGCAATAGCAACTACTTGTTCAAACTCTTTGTATTGGTTTAAAATTTCATCTAATATTATATTTTGCATAAATTTTTATCTTATAAAATGTTTATTCTATTTTAAAACAACAGAAAAAATTTTTCAAACTAAATATAGAGCAAACAATAAAAATATCGGACGATTAACTTTAACCGTCCGATAATTATTAATATTGTTTTTATTCGGAAATGATATGTTTTTTTGCGCAATCAAACATTTTGTTTAATAAAATGTCATTGGAAGATGCGTTCATTCCGTTAATTTCAAGAACCTGACGCATTCTTTTTTCCCACAAGGGATAAATATCGGCATTTGATAAATCCAAAACTTGTGCAATCATTGAAAGTTCTTTAAAGTCAATCGGGATTGGTGTTGCGCCACGTAAAATGTCAACAAGTTCCAATCGTTTTTTTCGCGGAAACGATTTTAAAAAATTCACAACAGATAACCCTTTTTGCTTGATTGAATCTTTCAAAAAGTCAATAGTTTCATCAATCAAAACAGGTTCCTGTGAAATTTTGTACTCATCAAATTCCTCAGGACTTACGTCCATGACAGTTGCAATTCTCTCTAATGTTGTTGTTCTTGTTGAAAATGGAATTGTATTATCTATTAAGTTATAAACATAAGAAAGAGTAACTCCTATCATTTCCGCAAAATCTTTTTTGTGTAATTGATTTTTTTCCAAAAATTTTCCTACTTTTTCTGAAGTCATTGTTTCTATTATAGGTTTGCTTTTCATTTTCCTCTCCTTTCCCATTTTTGTTATTATTGTTTTAATTCTTTTGATACAAAATTTTAACCACAAGTTAGATAAGTCTGTATGGTAATATTTATTTGCGTTAAAATATAAATGTAAAGGATAAACACATGAAACTTATTGCAGGACTTGGAAATTTCGAATCAAAATATCTTTTAACCCGTCACAATGCGGGGTTTATGGCTGTTGATTTTTTTGCACAAAGACATAGTGCCGATTTTAAAACAGAAAAAAAACTTAAATCAATGATATGTAAATTTAAACTTAACGGTGAAGATATTGTTGTTATTAAACCGATTACGTACATGAATTTGTCGGGCGAGGCAGTTTCCCTGGCATGTAATTATTATAAAATTGATAAAAAAGATGTTTTTATTATTTACGATGATATTGCTTTGGATTTAGGAAAGGTAAGGCTGAGAGCTTCAGGCTCAGACGGAGGACACAACGGTATTAAGTCGATTATTCAACACCTTGGCAGTAAAGATTTTGACAGGCTTAAAATCGGAATAGGTCCACAGCCTAATATTCCGTCAGAAAGTTTTGTGTTACAAAATTTTTCATCAGAACAACTGAAGGTTTTAAAACAAGTTCTTCAACAAGAAATTATTGAGGACTACTTGACACAAGGGTTACAAAAATGTCAAAATAAGTATAATTAAAGAGGAATATAAATATGAGTATGGTAACAGCACAACAATATGAAGAGAACGAAGAATACGAAAAAGCGTTTGAGGAATACAAAACTATTCTGTCAAAACGACCTGAGGACAGTGAAGTTCTTGAACGATTGGGGCATTTAGCGATAATTCTTAATAAAGAAGATGAGGCAGAGGAATTTTACAATAAACTTTTGGAGCTTGATCCGAAAAATGAACTTGCCTATGAACAATTAATGGATATTTATATTTCTAAAGACAAATACAAATATTATATTTCAAGAGGGAATTTACATATTGTCAAAGAAGAAATTTCTCACGCATTAAACGATTTTAAAAAAGCGCTTTCAAAGGCGGATTCCGACAGAAAAATTGCGTCCGCAAGGTTTATTTTGGCAACGCTTTACGAAAGACTTGACAAAAATAACAACGCTATTGACGAATATTTGAGGGTCACGGAAAGCGACTTCGCAAACGAAATTACATTCCTAAATCTTGCACATGTTTATTATAAAGAAGATGCAATTTCAAGTGCGATAGAAACGCTTGAACGCGCAGTTGAAAGAGGTTTTGACTCCGATATTATCAAAGAAAATCTTGCAAAATTATACACTCTCAATAACGACCACGAAAAAACAAGAGAAGTTACGTCTAATGAACTTGTTAAAATTAAAAGTTATTTGGACGAGGGCAACGATGAAAAGGCTTATGAACTTTTAAACAATATTGATGAGTCGTATAAAAAAGACCCGCAATATTTTATTCTTATGGCACAATATCATTTTAATAAAGAAGAGTGGGACAAGAGTTTTGAATATGTTGACCAATTTGCTCAATACGGTCAAAATGCGGCACTTGTTTATCAAATGAAAGCGTTGATTTACGAGGGCAAAAATATGGAATTTGAGTCACATCTTTTCTGGGCAAGATACAATTTGGTAAGAGGAAATAAAGATGTTGCATTGAATGAATATTACATTGCAAATAAAGAAAAAGACAATGACCCGGAATTGTTGAGGGAACTTGCCGAACTTTTGGACGATATGGGAGACAAGGTTCAGGCGGGAGAATTTTGGCAAGGGCTTGTGAATATAAATCCAACAGACAAAAAAGCACTTGAGAGGGTTGCCGAGTTTAAAGAAAGTATTGGAGACTACAGAGGCGAAATTGAATATCTTGAAAAGTTGTATGATTTAAACAAAAAAAATACAATCGTAATTAAAAAACTTGCAGTCGCTTGTGAAAAAACCAAGCAAAAACAACTTGCATTAGAATATTACAAAAAATATTTGGAAAACTCATTGATGGATGATGAACATGAAAGAATTAAACAAAAAGTAAGACAAATGGAGGGTTCGGTATCAAATGAGGTTCCTGCGGACGATGACGGATTAATTGGAAAAATTGTCCGATTATTTTCAAAAAATAAGTCTTATTTAAAAAAATTGAAAAAATAGGGGTTGATTTTTTCGAACATGGGTTACAATGAGAATGTTAATAAAAAACGGAGGTTACTTATGAAGAATTTATTCACCCGACTAGGGGGGGGGGCACTAGGTTCCAAAAGTAGTGAGGCAATCCCTGTATATAATGTGATTGGGATTGCTTCGTCGTTTCACTTCTCGTAATGACAGAAAACATTTTAGTCAACGGCTTTTTTAATATTTTTTAATATTTTTGTTTTAATAACGCAATTTATTGCCAAATTTACACTTTATATATACATAGTTAGGGTGTAGGTTGTATCATGAAAATTTCTCCTATTGTAAATAACAATATATCGCAAAAAAGCGTTAATAAATTTGTTGGTAATAAAGTATCTATTCCTTTAAGAACTGTTGCGCCGGCAATAATGTCAACCGCTGCCGCAAGTGCTATTGCGGCAAATGCTATGGCAAGACCACATAATATGCAAGATGTTAAACAACAAATGCTTACTCACTCCGTAAACGGGAAAAGAGTGTTTGACCAAAATGCTATCATGGCAATAAACGGTATTAAAAAATTTGCTCCCGAATGGGTAGGAAAAATTATGCAAGACCCTACTAATGTTAAATCTTGTACATATATTCCAAAGAGCGAAAAAACTAATTTTAGTGATATTTATATTGTTCAAACTTTGGATAATTCCAAAACTTTAAAATTAAAAATTGCTAATCTCGGTTATGGTAATGGAGATCAGGTTCTCGAAAAATTTGAACAATTTGTTAACCCCGATGGTTCTGTTAAAAAAGTTAATAAAACTCTAATCGGCGGAACAGATAAATACCAAACTTCAACTTTTAATATCGGAAAAGACAGTGCTGTCCAAATCGTTGAAAATGATGTTATTTCCAATAATTCCGGCATGCTGTCAAAACATAAATCAGAAAAGTTTTACGAACCTTACGATAGTGAACTTAGATTGTCAAAAGTTACAGAAACAAGTCTTAACGGAACAAAAGAAGTCGGAATCTATACTTACGGAGAAAGCGGACTTGAAAAAAATCAAGTTACACAAATTTCTTGGACGGAATATTCCCCTCAAGGTGTTATAAATTCTAAAACCACATATAAAAACATATATCAAAAGGCATTAAATCCGCAAACAGGTGAAATTTTCCCTGTGATAAAGGGTAAACACGTGGAATGTGTTGATTACAAAAATAATACAACTACAGTTGCCGAACTTCAAACCTTTGACAATGTTGTTGATGATTTGGTGTCTCAAACAAGAAAAATTACTAACCCGAAAACAGGTAAAGTTACTGTTGAAATTCTCACAAAATCTGATGTTGACGGCGTTTATAACTCTAAAATTATAGATGAAAACGGTAACGAGAAAATAGAAAGTTTAGGGGTAAAAAATCCTGACGGTTCCGTACATGTTGAAAAACATTTTGTAAATTTGGACGGCTGTAAAACCGAATACAAATTCAATTCTTCTCCGAATAATGATGAAATGGATTTGCTTTACCAAATTATTGAATCAGACGGAAGAGTATTGTCAACCGTTGACAGAAAATTTAAACGTTTGAGTCCCGACAAAACCTATTCATCATTAAACGGGCACGAACACATTATGACCAAAGATGACAACGGAATTACGGTTAAGGATTTACAATCAGGGGAAGAAAGTTACGTTGAATACAAAGATTTATTCAAGTCCGAGGCTGATAATAATTCTAAAAATCGCGAATTTATTGAGTCTTTGCCGGCAGATATGATTTTGAATTTTAAAAATAAAAATATTAAAATCCAAATTACCGATAAACAATTTGAATCTTATTTGTTAGGCAACGACATGGTAACATCTCCTAATGTAAATTGTATCGCCCACGAATCAGGACATTCTAAAGATATGCTTACCCCTGACGGTCAATATCGCGGTTTTGTTTTTACTGATATTCCAAACTTTAAGTTTGCTTATGAAAACGAAAAAACAGATTTTTTGAACACAATGTCAAATCCTCAAAAGAAATATATTGAATATTTTATAAATGATGTTCATATCGGAAACAACGATATCCGAGGAACTTTAGGCGAAGTCATTGCGGAAACAAACGCCATTTTTGCACTTGGTTTTCCGGCAAAATCCGTTCAAGCAAGACAGCATTATTTACAAAAATATTTTCCGCATGCAATTTCTGAATTGACAACATATATGATGCCGCACAGCAATATCGCCCGCTAATTTAAAACAAACTTTCTTAGTCTGCGACACACCTCTGAGGGAAACAATAGAAACTCAATTAAAATATTTTCTTGTTCAAATCGGCTTTGCGAATTCTGATATTTTCAGGAGTAATTTCGACCAATTCATCGTCGGCAATGTATTCAAGGCAATCTTCCAAAGACATTGGTTTGTGTGCTTGCAACGTAACCATAACGTCTGCTGTTGCCGTTCTCATATTTGTCAAGCGTTTTGTTTTACAAATATTTACAGCAATATCTTGAGAACGGTTGCCCTCGCCGATAATCATACCGCGATAAACTTTTGTTTTCGGTGTAATGAAAAATACCCCTCTGTCCTCGAATTGAGCAAGAGCATAAGGAATTGCCTCACCTTGTTCAAGTGCAATAAGAGAGCCTGTTCTTTGTTTTGGAATATCTCCCGCGTAAGGTTTGTATTCATCAAATGTATGGTACATAATTCCGTCACCGCGGGTCATTCTGATAAACTCACTTCTAAATCCGATTAAACCGCGTGCAGGAATTGAAAATCCGAGATGTGTTCTTCCGTTTGCGGATTTCATTTCACGCATTTCACCTTTTCTTTGAGAAAGCTTGTCTATACAAGAACCTGCATAGTTTTCAGGAACATCAATGATTAAATTTTCAAACGGTTCACAAAGAACTTCGTTGATTGTTTTAAATATAACTTCAGGTTTTGAAACTTGAAATTCATATCCCTCACGGCGCATTGTTTCGATTAAAATTCCGAGATGGAGTTCTCCGCGACCGCTAACCCTGAAACAATCAGTGTTTTCTGTGTCCTCAACTCTAAGGCTGACGTTTTTTTCAAGTTCAAGGTAAAGTCTTTTTCTTAATTGACGTGATGTAACAAATTTACCCTCCGTGCCGGCAAAAGGACTGTCGTTTACCGAGAAATTCATTTGCAATGTCGGTTCATCAATTTTGATTAATGGCAGGGCGACAGGGTTAGCAGGAGAACATAAAGTTTCCCCTATTTGAATATCGGAAAATCCGGCAACACCAACGATATCACCTGCTTGTGCTTCCTCAATTTCAACCCTGCCTAAGTCCTTGAATCCATATAATTTGGCAACCTTTCCCCTTTCCTGACTTCCGTCAGCTTTAATCAGGCAAAGTTGCTCTTGTGATTTTATTGAACCGTTTATGATTCGACCGATTACGATTCTTCCTACATACTCGTTATAATCAAGTGTTGTGGCTTGAAATTGTAACGGCTTTGTTTCATCCCCCGTCGGAGGCTGAATGTTATCTAAGATACAATCCAAAAGCGGAGTAATATCTTTTCTTTCGTCATCCAATTCTTTTATTGCAAATCCGTTTAAACTGCTTGCGAAAATAAAAGGGAAGTCAAGTAAATCTTCTCTGTCGGTAAGTTCCGTAAACAGGTCAAAGACCTTGTCAAGTGCTTTAAGCGGTTCTGCTGCGGGTTTGTCAATTTTATTTACGACAACGATAATCTTTAATCCGAGTTCTAATGCTTTTGAAAGAACAAATCTTGTCTGCGGCATAGGACCTTCTGCCGCGTCGACGATTAACAAAGCTCCGTCAACCATGCCCAAAACACGTTCAACTTCGCCGCCGAAATCTGCGTGACCGGGGGTATCTACAACGTTGATTTTAGTATCTTTGTAGTTAATTGAAATGTTTTTTGAAAGAATTGTAATTCCTCTTTCGCGTTCAAGATCGTTGCTGTCGAGGACACATTTTTCAACAACTTGATTTTCTCTAAAAACACCTGCTTGTTTAAGCATGGCATCTACAAGGGTGGTTTTTCCGTGGTCAACGTGGGCAATGATTGCTATGTTTCTAATGTTTTCGTTTGTACTCATTTTGTTAGATTTCTATATTATAATAAATGTAAAACTTATTTCCGTATCTAAATAATAGGACAAAAATAAAAATATGTAAACAAGGGGTTGAAGTTTTTTGAGACATGGGTTATAATATAATTGTTATCAGAAAACAAAGGAGAAAAATATGAAAAATTTATTAACCCGACTAGGGGGGGGGGGCGTTAGGTCTCAATACTAGAGAGGACGCGCTTTTAGGTTCTCAGAATTGTGGGGCACTAGGTTCCAAAGGTAGTAAGGACGCGGATTTAGGTCTTGAAAATTTTGGTTGGGCGTCAAAAACCCGTCATTCTGAAACGCCGCAGGCGGGTTCAGAATCCGTTAATGCCCACGATTTAAAGCCCAAATTAAACGCGAAAGATACCCTTTGTATTGGTGCGCTCCTGCACCGCCAGCAAATTTTTGATTGGAAACATCATGCTTTAGTGTTAATATCTTACGTCAAAAATTTGCGAAATAGGCGGTCTCTTTTGTTGCCCCTCAGGGGCTTCACGTTGGCGGAAGTCCTCATCACCCTCGGCATAATCGGTGTCGTAGCGGCAATGACAATACCTACATTGATGCAAAAACTTGATGAACGTGAAAAAGTATCGGGTTTAAAAAAAATATATTCAACGATGTCCAATGCTTATAGCATGGCGATTGCAAATAATGGCGGAAGCAGTGACTTCGGATATAATACAACATCAGGTTGGTATCAGGATGATGACGGCAATAGTATTGATGCTACAAGTCGCGATAATGCCGATATAATGTTTAATGCTTTTAAGCCATATTTGAAAATAGCAAAAGAGTGTGAACATGGTCAATCAGGTTGTTTTACTGAAAATTTAAAAGCCTATAGCGGTGATTTTTCGTGGGGAAATCTTGCTACAATTCAAGGAGGAGTAAGAAAATTTGCTTTATTACAAGATGGTGCTTCCGTTGGGTTTTTATCGCCTCAAGATAATTATTCTCATGGCGTTTTATATGTCGATGTAAATGGTCTAAAAGGTCCGAATAAAGCTGGAGTTGATGTTTTTCAGTTTATTACATCAACTGATTCTAATAAAATTTTATTACCTGAAAGTGATTTTACCGGAGAAACTACCTGCTATAGTGATAATTTAATTTGTGGTGCTTGGGTTTTATTAAATAATAATGAAGATTATCTTCACTGTGATGACCTTTCTTGGAACGGCAAAACAAAATGTGATTAAGATTGAAAATTTATATTACGGAGGATGTCCCCAAAAGACATCCTCTGTTTTTTATAAACTTCTTGCATAAAAAAAATATTTTATGTTAATATAAAACACATAGAGAATTAGTGTGAAAATAGGAGTAAGTCATGGAAATGAATCAAAAGAAATTGGCAACTGTAGGTGTATTTGGAGGCTCAGGTTTTTACAAGTTTTTGGATGATATTGAAGAAGTCAGAGTTGAAACACCTTATGGAATGCCAAGTGACAGTTTGTTTATAGGTAAAATAGGCGCACATAAAGTTGCATTTATGCCTCGTCATGGCAGAAACCACACTATTATGCCTCATTTGATTAACTACAGAGCAAATGCGTGGGCGATGAAATCCGTTGGTGTTGAAAGAATTATTTCTCCTTGTGCCGCAGGCAGTTTGCAAAAACACGTTGCTCCGGGAGATTTTGTAATTTGTGATCAGTTTGTTGATTGGACTGAGGGCAGAAAATCAACTATCATTGAAGGTCCGGTTGTTGCTCATCCGTCTCCTGCGGATTTATACTGTCCTGAAATGAGAAAAATTGCTATCGAAACTGCTAAAGAATTAGGTATTAACGTTCACGAACAAGGTACAGTTGTTGTAATTAACGGACCAAGATTTTCTACAAAATCAGAATCTAAATTCTTTACATCTCAAGGTTGGGAAGTTATTAACATGACAGCATTCCCTGAAAACTACCTTGCAAAAGAATTTGATATGTGTCCGTTGAACATATCTTTGATTACCGACTACGATGCGGGTCTTGTGGGTGACGTTCCGCCTGTTTCTCACCATGCGGTAATCGAAGTGTTTAACAGAAACTTAGATAATTTGAAAGCGTTGCTGTTCAAGATGATTGAAAAATTGCCTGCAGAACGTAATAATTGCGATTGTGCTAACACTATGGAGCATTCAAGAGTTTAGTTATGTACGCGGCACAGGTTGTTAACAACGTATTTTATTTTTATTTCTTATTAATTATTATAAGAATATTTTTAACGTGGATTCCAAGTATAGATTGGTACTCCCAGCCGTTTCGCGCGGTTGCGGATGCTACCGATTTATACTTGAATATTTTCAGGCGAATTATTCCGCCTATTGGCGGGCTTGATTTTTCGCCGATTATTGCGATTTTTGTGTTGGAGATTATTCAACGCATTGTTGTAAGCACATTAGTTATGGTTATGGGATAAAAAGGATTTATTATGGATAAATTTTTCGGTTTAACAGGGATTGTAATTATATTTGTAATCGCGTTTTTGATGTCTAACAACAAAAAGAAGATTAACTTAAAAACCGTCGTTATGGGATTTTTACTTCAGGTTATTCTTGCGGTTTTCGTTTTAAAAGTTCCTGTCGGACAAATGTTTTTTGGGGCAATCGGAAAATTTATTTCTAAAATCCTTGATTTTTCAATGATTGGTGCACAGTTTGTATTTGGTCCTCTTGCCGATAATATTCAAATGGATAATATTTTTGGCGGTGGTGCTTTTATTTTTGCTATAACCTTGATTGCGACAACTATTTTGATGACCGTAATTGTAAATATTTTGTACTATTATCACATAATGCAAAGAGTTATTGCTGTTTTGAGTAAGGCAATGTACAAGCTGATGGATGTTTCCGGTGCAGAGGCTTTTTCAAACGTTGCAAGTTCATTTGTCGGACAAATTATGGCACAGATTATGATTAAACCGTATTTGCCAAATTTAACCCGTTCAGAAATGCTTGCATCAATGGCGGGGTCAATGGCTTGTATTTCCGGCGGGGTTATGGCAGTTTATGTCGGAATGGGAATTCCTGCTGAATATTTGCTTGCAGCATCAATTATGGCAGCACCGGGAGCACTTGTTATGACAAAAATTGTTTATCCTGAGACGTTGGAATCTCAAACAAAGGGCGAGGTTAAATTGAGCAAAAGAAAAACGGCGGTTAACCTTGTAGATACGATTGCAAAAGGTGCGGCAGACGGGTTTTCCGTTGCCATTAAAGTTGTTGGCGTATTGTTGGCGTTTGTTGCTTTGATTGCGATGTTAAACTGGATTTTCGGAAAATTCGGATTAATGATTTATAATATTTTCCACATTTCATCTTTTGTCGGATTAGACATTCAAAATCTAACATTGACAGCGATTGTCGGTAAAATCTTTTCAATATTTGCATATTTTATGGGTGTTCCTGTTCAAGATATTACAGCAGTTGGCGGTATGTTAGGTACTAAATTTATAGCCAATGAAATGTTGGGTTATGTTGATTTGGTTGCCGTGCGTGATATGTTGGCTGATAAGAGTTTTATTATCGCATCTGTTGCACTTTGCGGGTTCGGGAATTTAAGTTCTATAGCAATACAAATCGGCGGTATTGGTGAACTTGCTCCAAACCAAAGAAAAAATCTTTCAAGACTTGGTTTTAAAGCATTGATTTGCGGAACCATGGCATCATACATGTCTGCTTGTATAATCGGTATTCTTTTGGGTTAAGGTCAATCCAAAATCCGGCATCCCGGCAGTTTGTATCAATTATGCCTATTATATCCTATATTCTTGTTGTTACATTAAGATTTTTTTAAGATGTCTAAATTTAGACATCTTCGGGTAAAAACAGAGGATTTGCGGATAAAATTTTTCTTACACTTTCTACGTCACGAACTTTGCCTGTAAGAGTTTGGTATTCTCTCACTAAACTTATTACATCATCTGTTGAAACCCTTATCATTCTTCTTCCGTTTTCGTTTTCAATTACTGTTGCCATGTTAAAACTCCTCCTTATAAAAAACATGTCGGTTAATTATGTTTTAACTTAATAAATATCGACTTTTTGGTTTAGAAAAAATATTTAAAATTTCAATTAAGATTTTTAACATATTTGTTTTTACAAACGATATGGAAGTATAATAATTTTTATGATTAAGAAGTTTTTGACGGTAATTTTTATATTTTTCTTGACTATGATGCAATCGGCATTTTCTCAAGATATGTTTAAAATTACTTCCGTTAACCTCGATACGTCAAATTCCATCGTGCTTTTAACCTCTTCAATATCTCAGGTTCCTCAAGAGATTAAGTCAATAAAGATTAATACGTTGGAAGATCCGAAACGATATTATTTTGATATTCCGTCAACAATTTTGACGACAGGGGCGCAAAATTGGTTCTTTAACTCTCAAGATATTAAACAAATTAAAATAAATCAGTTTAATCCGACTACTGTTCGTGTTGTTTTATACACATCAGAAAATTTTAATAAATCAAATATATCTGTTTTAAAACGTGATAAGAGTTTCATTTTACAGTTGAAAGACGAAATTTGCGAAAACGATTATTTTGAACCGATTTACACAGACGAAAAAATTTCCAGCGGAAAATATTATGAAAATCTTTCTATTTCAAATGCCGAGATTGATAAAATAAAAGCGGCTCAGAATGTCATTAATAAAGATACGATATCACAAGTTCAAGACGCGTTTTCCACCACTGCTTCAACATCTCAAACGGAAAATATCGTTAAGGATTTGAAGTTAAAAACGAATTATTACATAAGTTCGGTGTTTATTAAAAACGAGTCGGTTTTGCTTAGCGGATTTGGTAATGCAACCATTGAAAAACCGATGCGTTTGACTAATCCGACAAGAATTGTCTATGACTTACCAAACTCAATTACTAACTACAACATAAGGAACAAAACATATACCGCCAACGGTACTCTTATCAAAGTTGCGCAATTTGATTCTTCACGTTCTCGTTTGGTAATTACTCCCGCAATGGAGGATGTTGACTATACTCCGGTCTTTTCGCCTGACGGACAGTCAATTCTTTTTGTAAAAACAGGTGCCGCAAACAAACTTTTTAATCAAAAAAATAACGCTACGGGTTATTATACAAAGAATAAAAATGAATTTATAATTTCATTCGATGCTCCCGTTGTACACAGTGTTAAACGCGAAAACGAAGAGTTAAAACTAACGTTTTACAACACTTATAGTTTTAATGAAAATCAGTTTAATAAAACCATTGCAAAGACGGTATTTCAAGATACAAAACCTACACTTTTGGACAAAGTCGGACTTGCGCTGACTGTTCCTATAACAAAAAATGCCGTTGTAAAAACTTATATGGGGGCAGACGGCAAAGCGGTTAAAATTGTTTTGGCAAATATGACTGCGACACCGAAACAAACTGTAATTCCGACAAAAAAAGACCACAAAGAAAAGGTTAAAAAAGTCAAGGGCAAAACTGTTGTTATCATTGATGCCGGACATGGCGGCTCCGATTATGGTGCAATCAGAGATGGGGTTAATGAAAAAGATATTAACCTTGATGTTGCAAGGATGATTAACGATATTCTTTCAAACGCAGGTGTTACAACAGTTTTGACGCGTGATAGCGACGAATTTATTTCTCTTGCCGACAGGGTTGATATTTCTGCGCGTAACAATGCGGATTTGTTTGTGAGTGTACATGTTAATGCGAGTGTTAAACCGGAAATTAACGGGCTGGAAACCCATTATTATAACGATAACAGCCTTGAGTTTGCAAACGTTGTGCATGCAAGTTTAATCAATACGGTTAATAAAAAAGACCGCGGAGTTTTCAAATCGAAATTCTACGTTATCAATCATAACACTATGCCGGCAATACTTGTGGAAATAGGGTTTATTTCAAATTCTTCCGAAAGGGCGGAACTTACTACGCAAGCAAGGAAACAAAAAACGGCCAAGGCTATTGCCGACGGAATTTTGCAATATTTGAATGAAAAATAAATTTGTTTTTGGTAAGATTTTTTTGAGGGATAAGCAGTTGGATAATAAAAATAAAAAAATAGCGTTTTTCGATTCGGGTGTTGGCGGTCTGACTGTTTTTTCACAAATGAAAAAGATGCTGCCGAATGAGAAGTACCTCTATTTCGGAGACCTTAAAAACTCACCTTATGGCGAAAAATCTCAGGATGAATTAATACATATTTCAAAAAAGATTTTTGATTTTTTTGCCTCTCAAGATGTTAAAGCGGTTGTCATGGCATGTAACACAACTTCGGCAACGGCTTATGACAGTTTAAAAGATAATTATCCATATAAAATTTATCCTATAATTCAATCTTGTGCAAAAAAAATCGCACAACTTCCCGTAAAAAGAATATGTGTTTTTGCAACGGAGGCAACGGTTAAAACCCATGCTTATCAAAAATATATAAATAAAAATAATCCCAATATTGAAATTTTCGAAACGGCATGTCCCGATTGGGTTAAAATTGTTGAAGAAAACAGAGTCTTTGAGAGTGAAGAACAAATAAAATCGGATTTGGAGCATGCTTTTGTTTACAATCCGGAAAAATTCATTCTCGGATGTACACACTATCCTTTTTTAACAAAGGTTCTTGTGAAGTACGTTGATGAGTCTAAAATATTGAATCCTGCGGAAATTTTTGTCGATTATATCATTGCGGATTTAAAGAAAAATTCTATGCTAAAAGATAGTCCGGGCGGGCAAGAAGAATTCTTAGTAAGTGCAAATCCTCAGAATTTCAAGCATGCGGCGGATATGTTTTATGATTTAAAAAACATACCTCAAAAAACAGACTTAATTTGACTTTCCAAAACCCGCATCAATATTGGATTGTAGCGGAAAGTCTTGCATGGCTTGACTTTTAGCCGGATGTGTGTTATTATATGAATGTGAATTGATATTTTAATAAAAAAATATTAAATTCCTTTTAGTTACACAGAGCGAAATATAAGTAGGAAAAATTTAATTTATGATGAGAAAAACAATACTAACAATAATATTGCTGGCATGTTTTTTGTGTCCTGCGGTGAATGCGGAGCAAATCAGTGCCAACAGGATTAAAGAAACTATTGTGAAACAATCGCTTGAAATGGGAATAGATCCCGCGTTGGCATTGAGTATTGCAAAACACGAGTCAAAATTTTCACACGAAGCAAGAAGCAGACACGGAGCGGTTGGAGTTTTCCAATTAATGCCGTCTACCGCTAAAAAATTAGGCGTTAATCCTTATTACATGGAAGAGAATGTCAGAGGCGGTTTGATGTATTATAAACGTTTGTATCAAATGTTTGGTTCTACGGAATTAGCGCTTGCGGCGTACAATGCGGGACCGGGAAACGTAAAAAAATATAATAAGGTTCCTCCGTTTGCTGAGACAAAGAGATTTATATCCGGCATAATGACGGAATACAATCATCAGAAAAAATGTCCTGATCCTGTAATTGCAAGGGTCAAAGAGGCAAAGTACGGAATTACTCGTCATCGTGAAGTATTGCCGCAAAATTTGCCTGATACAACAAGACCTATAGTGTTAGAAAACGAGTTTACGGCACCGACAGAACCAATTCAAATGTCTGAACAAAATCTTATATAGAAACAGTGGAGTAAAAAGGTTATAAGAGAAAATCGACCGATTCGGTCGATTTTTCTTTGAGGGGTGTGCAAGTTCAAATATATGAAAGACAAAAGTAGTCTAATATTATAGCACACACAGCCCGAATTTTTCGAGTGAATAAATCGAGTAAGTTGGGAAAAAACGTGAGTCGAAAAATTCGAAAAAGGCTGTTTCTGTTGGTCCCCATCATGGGGTGTGCAAGTTCAAATATATGATAGACAAAAGTAGTCTAATATGGTTGCACACACAGCCCGAATTTTTCGAGTGAATATATCGAGTAAGTTGGGAAAAACGTGAGTCGAAAAATTCGAGAAAGGCTGTTTCTGTTGGTCCCCATCATGGGGTTGAAGTTTTTAGAGACATGTTATATAATAATGAAGTAACCAACAAA